>DAOVFI010000774.1 GCA_030673005.1 Planctomycetales bacterium | reverse complement strand
GGACGACTGGAACCTCGTGCTGGATACCAACCTTCGCGGGCCGTTCTTCGTGGCCCAGGCGGTGGCCAGGAAGATGATCCCCCGCCGCTACGGTCGGATTATCAACATCGGCTCGGTAACATGCGTAGCCGGTTACGCCGGGCTTGGCCCTTACTGCGCCAGCCGGGGCGGCATCAGGCAAATGACAATGAGCCTTGCCGACGACTGGGGCGCCCGCGGCATTACGGTCAACTGCCTCGCGCCTGGCTGGTTCAAGACCGCCCAGAACGCGGTGCTGTACGAGAACGCTGAATGGGTCGAGTACATCTGCGACCGCATCCCCCTGAAGCGACCGGGCCGGCCCGACGACCTTGACGGAGCGGTCGTCTTCCTCGCCTCCGACGCCAGCGAATACATCACCGGCCAGACGCTCCTCGTCGATGGCGGCATCTCCACCGGCGCAACTAAAGCCACAATCAGCAATTCGGGCTTGACATAAATCCGATTTTGGCTATGATAATCGTATTGATTCCGGTCGGTTGCCGGTTATTCACACTTGATAAATGAGCCACTTGAAGGAGGATACATTCCTTGAAACGGACTAATCTTTTCGCCTTGTCGATTTTAATCTGCGCCGCAGTAATGATCGCCAATGGCGCAGGATCGGCAGAGGCCGGTGATGCAATAAGAATCGGCGAAAACGGGCACTATTTTGTATATGAAGACAAGCCGGTGTACCTGTTGGGACTCGGAAACTGGACTCTCGTAAATAAAACTGATTTCGATTACGCCGCCCAGAACACGTGGTATCAGTCGTACGGGATCAATTACAATAGAGTAACCTTAATTTCTCCGTGGTACACGGACCGGTCGAAGCAGGTATTCCCCTGGGCGCGATCCGGAACTTCGGGGGCCAATGACGGCGGAAACAAGTTTGACCTGAATCAATTTGACTCTGCTTACTGGACCAGGCTCAAAGGCTATCTACAGGATTGCAGGGACAAAGGTATCGTTGTATGCATTCAATACTTTGATGAATG
>DAOVFI010000440.1 GCA_030673005.1 Planctomycetales bacterium | reverse complement strand
AAACGTGGGGTAGCAAGGAAGCTGCCTTCATATGGGATGAAACCAACGGTATGCAAGACCTAACTGATTTGCTAGTGGAAGGCTATGGGGTAGACTTGGGTGGACGTCACCTTAGGACGGCTAAGGGCGTTACTATAGCAGACGGACGAGTGATTGTAGTGGGATATACTGCCGTCAGCTGTTCAGACGCATGGCGGGCCACTCTTTCGCTGCCGTTAATACCCGAACCCGCCACGCTGTCGCTGCTGGCTATCGGTGGTCTTTCGTTGTTGAAGCATAAGCGATAATCCTGCTGAATTCGCCGTCGATGGTAGGCGGCGGGTGGCCGGGGTAAGGGGTGTTGATGGTGGGTGGCACCTTCAAGTGTAGTAGTACTCTGTCAACCTTATACCAACAGCGCTAAGGCGCCCCTAACGGGGCTTGCGCGGCGCAACTTTCTTAGCCACGGGCTATCGCCCGTAGCTAAGAAAGACGCCGCTACGCGGCTAGAAATACTTTTCAGACAAAGCTTAGTTCGCGCCGTTGCGCGCCGTCTTTTCCTTAAAGGCCTTCAATTGTTGGGTTAAATTAACGATGTGTCCGATTTCCTCTTTGATAATCACGTCGAGACTCCTGTCCCCGATGACCTTTGACATGGCGCCTTTGAGGCTTTGGTAAAAGAAGATGACGGAGTCTTTCTCCATATCGATGGCGGTTTGGAGGATTTCATCCATTGATTCGCTGCCTGTAAGGTTTTTCGACGGATCGGCGGTGAATATCTTACCTTTAACCATTGCCTGTAGGTAAAGTGCGTCCTCGTCGTCCGGGTCGGCGGTAACGGCATGTTTTTCAGCGCCGGGCAGTTCGGCGCGCATGGCGGCGAAGGCCCTTTCGTGTTCGTCTTCCATTTCCGCCAGACGCAGCAGGAGTTCGCGGTTTTCGCCTTCCGCCGATTCGGCGGCCTTGCGGTAAAACTTCGCGCCGTTGCGCTCTATCTGCTCGGCCATTTCGAAAATCTCATATGCGTTGAATTTTATGCCCATTGTCCTTCTCCCTTCCACAGCCCGTGGACGTTGCAATATTCACGGGCGGTGATGTTTTCCCCGGAGACGCCGAAGACGGCCTCCGGCGCGTCGCCGGGTGAAATGGACCGGCGGTAAGCCTTGCCGGCGACGACGATATCGGTCCATTTAATGTAGTGCTTTTCCTCCATCGGTGTCAAGGGAACAACCGTATTATCTCTGTGAGTTACAGGGGCGGTTTTGGTCTGGTTGGTCTGTACTCGTTCAGCCCCGGCGGGTGGACGGCATTGCAGTATTAACTCAAACTGACCGATTTTGCCTGGCTATTTCAAGTAAGCCTTGTATCAATAAGATGTTGTGGCAATACGTGGCACGGGCGTCCCGCCCGTGCGTCTCACGACCGCCTGCCTACTGGCAGGTAGGTCTCGGTCGTGAGATGGCGAATTTGCAGGGCCGAGACGGCCCTGCGACGCACGGGCGAGACGCCCGTGCCACGAAACCGGTCAGTTTGAATATTAAGTGAGCAGGCCTTAAATGGTTGCTGAGTAGCCGGGATTAAAATGGTTACAATGTTCCCGTGTGCAAGACAGACAAATCCAGGCCGATGCCGGTGAAGTACTGGTCCTTTGCGGGTTTGATGCTGACTTACTGGTGCAACGCGCGGTGCGCGTCGTGTTACGTGTGTTCTTCGCCGGCGAGCGCATTGCCCGCCGGGGGGATTGATATGAGCGTCGAGGCGGGTCTTGCGTTCTGGGAAGGTCTTCAGTCGGCCTGCCCCCACGGCTGCCGGATACACATCGGCGGGGGGGAACCGTTCGGGCGATGGGAGACGCTGATCGAACTGGTCCGGCAGGCACAGGCCGCCGGGCTGGGTCCGCTCGAAGCGGTCGAGACCAACGCATTCTGGGCGACCGGTGAAAGGATTATCCGCGATCGTCTTTCAGCGCTGAACGCCGCCGGCATGGGCCGGTTGACGATCTCGGCCGATCCGTATCACCAGCAGTTCGTCCCTATCGAGCGTGTTCGCCTGCTGGCGGAGGTGGGCCGGGAGGTCCTCGGTCCGCAGGGCGTCCGCGTCCGCTGGCGCGACTGGGCCGAAGACGGTTACAATACCGATTCTCTCGACCCGAAGCAGCGCCGTGATTTGTTCGCATCCTACGCCCGCAAGGGGCGCGACCGCCTCACCGGGCGTGCTGCCTGTGAACTGGCCGATCTGCTGCCGCTCAAACCGGCCCAAGCCTTTGCCGACATGCCCTGCCGGGAACGACTGCTGCGAAGCCGGCACGTCCATATCGACGGCGACGGGATCGTCTGCCCGGGAACCTGCGCCGGAATCATCCTGGGCCGGGCGACGGACGCCGAATCAATTACACGAATATGGCAAAACCTTCATAACAACT
>DAOVFI010000112.1 GCA_030673005.1 Planctomycetales bacterium | reverse complement strand
GCCAGAACTTTCGCCTTCCGCTTGGAGAGCTTCTTGACCGCCCCCAGGCTCTTTGTGCGCCGCCTGCCGCTCATGTCGCAGTACTTGACCTTCCAGTAGCCGCAGTTGTCATAGAGGTTGAACGGGGTGTTATTCATCTTTAGGTTTCCTTGCTTTCACCATGTGTTGTTCAGGTCCATACTGACAAATGTAGCGCCAGCAAAGCGAAAGCGCAAGCACTTTATCTTGGGTTTATTTCGGTAAGACGATCGAGAAATCGCTCAAGCTCGACACGCCGATAACGGACAGATTTGCCCACTTGGGTGGCTCTCATAAGCCCCTTCTTGCGGTAGTAGTGGAGAGTGCCGGCGGGATCCTCGATATTAATTTCGTCCAGACGAAGGTAGCGAACTGCTTCGGCTTCCGTTAGCAACTCCGGACAGGAAGCCGGCGGGTTTCCTGGAAGGATGGTGGGGCCAAGCCAGCGGGGTATATCACGACGGGTTTCCATCAGGCGTCCAAGGATTTCTGGGCATTCTTTCCCAACCAGATCACGCCAGCGTCCTCCTCTCGGATTCGGGCTTCGTCTTCGTCCAACAGGTATGAGGGATATAGCAGGAAGCGTAATTTCGCTATATCCGAGTGTCTGCGGATACTCTGCTGGACGTTGGTCAGCAAGTTCGCTACGTAACGTGACCAATTCTGCCTCTTTCGGATTTTGCCGATGGCTTCGGCTTCTGCCTCATAACCCCAATGCTCCAGGGCTTCCTGGCATAATCGTAAACCGGAGCCACGCGGGTTAACCGGTTCGACGAAAATTTCCTCGGCCTTGCAATCGACCGCGAACTTGACCAATTCGTCGATCTGCTCTGGCAAATTGGCAATACCCGGCAGCAGCGGACAGAGCATCGCGTAAGCCCGCAGACCGCGAGCAGCAGCTTCGGCTATTGCGGCCATACGGTCGGGAATGGACGATGCGTTCGGCTCGATGATTTCGATTAACTCACCTTTTTCGGGAGTGGCCGTAATGCTCAAGCCGACCAAGACGCGTTCGCGGTGGTTCTCCAGCAAATCAAAGTTATGCCTGACAGATGCATTCTTTGTGAGAATTCGAACGGACCAGCCCGACTCGGAGAGGATCGCTTTCAGACACCGCTGACCGAGGCCGTGCTCTTGCGCTTCAGGAGAGCAAGGGGTCATCCTGGCGATTGGGCCTATGGTCAAACTTTGCCTCGATGTCGTCGAGAATGGCCTCCTGGATGAGATCGTTAATGTCGTTGCCACCGAGTTTCGGTACGCCTTCGGTTGCCAGGACAACAACCGCGGAATTATCAAGACGAACGACCGACACGTCAAAGGTTCCGCCGCCAAAGTCAAAGACAACGAATGTGATCGTCGTTCCCTGTTTGTCGAAGGCATGGGCAAAGCCTGCCGCCGTAGGCTCAGCCATGAGTTCGATGACCTCGAGGCCGTTCCGCTCAAAGGCCTCAATCAGGGCCTGCTTCTGGTTATCCTTCCAGTTCGCGGGACACGTGGCGAGCACCTTGGTTACCTCCATGTTCATAGCGACTTCGGCATCCTGTTTGATCTGACCGATCAGGAGGGCAGTGGCGTCCGTGGGTGTAAAGGCCTTGCCGTGACTGGAAAGGCTCTCCGTGGAACCGAGCAGGAGCTTGAAGTTCCTGAAGCATCGTTCAGGGTACAGGAAGCCCTGATCGATCGCGTCCTGACCGATGAGCGGCGGCCCGGATTTGGGAACATAGACTACGCTGGGCGTCGTCTGGTCTCCGCGGCTGTTGGAGATGATACTTGGCCTGCCCGTCTGATCGACGCGGGCTAGCCTGTGAAGCCTGAAGGGATTGGCTGAAATGATTGACTGGATATTTTCGGACACCGGAATAGAGAACGTCTGGATGTTTCTGCTGCTGGGCAGCGTGTCGGCTATGCTGGTCAGTATGGCCAAAGCGGGCTTCGGGGGTAGCCTCGGCATACTGTCGATGCCGTTGATGGTCTATGCCTGCCAGGGCCAGGCGATGACAGCCGCCGGCATCATGCTTCCACTGTTGATCGCATGTGATTACTTTTCGATCGTGCCCTGGCGCGGCGTTCCGCTTGAGGCCGAAGTAAGCCTCCCGGAGCATGGCGGGATTGTAGATGTGGTGCAACAGCGTGGTGAACCGCAACTTCCTATCCCTCCGTGCAGCTTGACGCACCCGCGCGAGCGCCTGTTGCACACCATCCCGGTTCTGTGCCCGGAGCGTGTCGCCCTCTTGCGGGTTCCCTTTGACTGGTCCCCTTCCCTCAGCTCTCTCCGCCGCAGCCGACGCCGGGTGAACTCGGTCAAGCCGACCGTCGTCCGCGTTGTTCGAGGGCTTCGCGGGTACTACGGGACCATCCGACTTCCCCTGTCCGTGCATCGTCGGCGTGTGTCCTTGGACTTCCCGACACGGCCCGGACCGCCATCGGCCCGGGCGGACAGGGGATCTCCCGGTTCTCGCGCAAGGTGTTTCCGCACATGCACGGGGTCGGTGTCCACAAAGTCCAATGTAAAGAGATAGTCTATCGCCCGCATGGAATCCCAGATTATCTTGCCCGCAGCCGACCAGTCGGGATACCTGCGATAGAACTCGCTCGTATCGTAAGGCTGGAGTCCTTCGGGGACTCGCTGCCCGTCGCAGAGCATGTCCGGCGCCAGCGCCACGTAGCCCCTCCGGACCATGTGAAGGGCATAGGACCTGCTCTCGACGGGCGGATCGCCGGGCGCGAATCCAGCCACACCTGCCGGCAAGTCCTTGCCGGAGCCTTTGGTCGTTGAGTGAAGACACAATACGGCGGGCGCCGGCCGGGGCATCTCTTTCGGAACAAGCAGATAGATGTAAAGGGGGTCTTCATCTTCGCCCGGAAGGACTACCTTCTTGCGAAGGTGATCTCCGGCGTCTTCGACACTGATGATCTGCGGGTCCAAGGACTCCGGCGGGTCCGGAAAAGGCCCAAGGATAGCCAGGACGCGCTGCAGTATCGTCCGCCTCACTTCAGGCCAGACGGCCTTGTTCAGAGTATCCAACAGCGGCACCCAACCGCCCTGATCCAACCCTGCCTGTTTCATCTCTCAATCTCCCCTCGTGTCTTTTGGACTCGGCCCGCTGGGGGAACTTTCAGGCCCGTTTGCAAACCTCTTTATTTGATGAGTCTGTATAGTCCCGGCGTTGCGGTGAATTTACCAGCCGTGCCGGAAACTGCGACCCATTTGCCGTCCTTGAACCGCTCAACCTTCGCGGATTTCCACCCGTCAAGGCGCAAGCGGAACGGGTGGGCCCGCCTGTGCAGCCTCGACAGCGGCTTGTCCTTCGTACCCTTCAGAGAATAGCGCAGCCGCTCACAGTCTGGGGCGATCCACAACGTGGCCTGTTTGCCTTTGACCCGTAAGTCCACTATCCCCGTACCCTCATAGTCGTAATATGGGCAGGAACCGACGGTCGTAATGCGTTTGGGGTTCTTCGGTAGTTTCAGAGGCCGCCATTTGGTGGGCCGAGCCTGCATGTAAATGTCCTTCGCGCAAAGCAGGGCAGCGTTATTACGCCAACTGACCGCCGCCGGGCCGAACACCTGATCGTCCTTGGGCGTGGGATACTTCGTACCGCGTTTCATCCGGCGGAAGAGCTCTCCGCCGATCATGAAACTCACCGTCCGCTCCGGCGTGTGGTAAAGGTTGAGGTAGTGCGCGGTCCAATTCCGGTTCAGGTGGGCCTGGGACCGGCTATCGTACTGAAATTGGGCCGCTACCTGCACACCCTGGTACCGGAAGCGGGCGGCTGTGGCCGGATACAGATGTATCTTGGTGAGTGAGGAGCACGCGTCAAACTCGTACACCACCCGTGCCTTATTGGCCATAAGGGCCGAAAAATCCCAAGGCGGAGCCCAGCCGATCACAAGTTTGTTGATCCTGTCACCACGTCTGGGGTCGCCGCTAAGCCCGCCGGGATAAGTGCTGATGGTGATGACGTCGGCCCGACTGTCGGCGAGGGCTCGGTAAGCGCCCACCGGGCGTTCCTTCTCATAATAGTAGCTGTAAAAATACGCGATCGGCTGGCGGGCTCCGGTAGAGCGCATCGCGTCGATCATCTTGTCGATGTAACGCCGCACCATTTCGTAGCGGAAGTGGACGTAAACCTCGGGGCTCCGCAGGTCTTTCGCGGGGGCAAATTTCTGCCACTCCTTCCAGATGCCGTCGATCGCCCGCTTCTCCATGGCGCTCATGTCAGCCCCGCCCAGCCCCGACTTGTATTTCACAATGTCGTCGTAAGACCAGTAGTGCGGCTCGTTGATGATCTCCAGCAGCGCCAGGCAAGGCTCATCGACCAGCCGCCGTCCGGTGTACTTGTTCTTGTGCGTCAGGAATTGCTTGAAATAGTTCTCCTGAATCTTCCAGGCCTCCGGCCACATGCTCATCGCCCGTATAGGGATTTGAGCGGAGAAACCGCCTTTGTTTCCCCACCAGGCAATGGGAGTAAGCATCAGGTAGATGTTATGTTTGCTGCACTTCGACACGACGTAATCGAGCACATCGAGTTTTTTGTTGCAGATAAGGTTGCCCTTGGCGTCGCTGATAAAGACATCGAAAACGTGGATGCGGATAACGTTGATGCCCATGCGCGCGAAATCTTCGAAGTCTTGGTCGATGGTTTTTTCGAAGTCTTTACCAACGACTTGTTGATGGCGAAACGGGTAGTAGTTGATTCCCCACAAGGCGACCTCGCCGCCGTCCTTGTACTCCAGCACGCCATCGCGGACGACCATAGGCCGGAGGGGCAGACGCTTGCCGAGTCGGCGGGGTTTTTGCCGCTCGGCCTCCGTCTGTTTGCGGGTCGAATACAGCGGCGGAGATTCGACCGGGGCGAGTTGGATCGGCGCTTTGTAGATGCCCCCGCCGGGCGCGGAAGTGCTCTCGACGGCGATGCAGATTTCGTTCTCCTTACCCCAGCGAATGCGATCGGCAGGCAGGACGTAGTTGCGCGGTTTATCCCAGCCCCGTGTCGCCCCGATGCGCTGGCCGTTGAAGAAGGCAACGTCGCTATCGTCAATACCGGCGATCTTCAGCGCCATATCTATGCCGCGAAGCGACTCCGGGATAACGACGCGCCCGCGAAACCAAGTCATTCCCACGTACTTGAGAAACGAATCCGGTATCGTGGCATCAGTCCACTTGGCCGATTTCGGCGGGTTCTTGATGTCTTGGATGCCAATGCCTTTGTCGGCGTGCCACATCTGCCAGGACGCCTTGGTGAGGTCTATCGGGCGAAAATAGCCTTTGGCAGCCTTGACGCCCGGAGCCTCCTCAAACCGGACGGTCATATCCGCACGTTGTGAAGACTTGTCCATCTTCAGACGGACGAAAAACCAGCCCCGTTCGTTGGCGGAAATTTCAGCCTTCGCCGGGCGGACGCTGACAACCTCAGCGCCTTTGGCCTGCACCTTCGGCGTAACGATCCGCGGCTTGTCATCACCCGCTGCCGTCCGGACACTGCGCACCACTACCAGCAGATGCCATGTGTCGCCCTTGACGGATCGCGTGCGAATCGACACATCCAGTGCCTTTCTCGATTCCGCCTCACCCATGGCCGGGGTTCCCACAAATCCGATTAATAGTAAAATGAACAGTCTTGAGTAATGCATAAGGCGTTTCCTCAATAAGAGCCTATCCTGACGAGAATTACCGAAAGCGCATTCTCGTTGACGTGGAATGTTTCACTGTTTCAGTCCGAATTTGAGATTGTAAGCCCCTCTCTCTACTGCGACTTTGACCCATCTATTTCCCGAATCCAGGCCTTCTTGTTTTTCAAGTCGTAGCCGATGCGAGCGGTGGTGTCTCCAACTGTAACGTCCAGCTCGATGCGGTTTGATCCGGGGGCGGGCGAGCCGACCAGCGAGACCCTGGCTTCGGGAACCTTCCCCTCATACGGAACGACCAGTGTAACGAATCTGACGGCTTGGGTCTTGGTGGATTTCTCGATGCGGAAGCGAAAGGCCGGACGCGGCTGCTTCTGTCCGTATTTGAAGGAGACCTGGCCTTTCTCCTTTCGCAACGCCATTGGCTTCTGCGCCAAGGCGCGAATAAGAACGTTGGCGCCCTTCTTGAAGTCGGTGCGAACCAGGGGGGTGTTCCTGTCGAAAACGGCTTTGCCTGGAGCAAGTTGGAAGTGCAAATCCACGTTGCCGCCGGCCTTGCCAAGTGCCTCGTCAACAAGGACGAAGAATTTCTTCTTCACGAACAGGACGGCCCGGCGGTGTGTGAGGTTCTTGTAACTACCGTTCTCAACGACCAATACGTCAAGGTCTTTTCCGGTCTTCCAGAGTCGCTGGTCCGGTTTATAGGCGCTATTCTCACCGTCGAGTGTAAGAGTCTGGTGAACGCGGGTCCGGCGGAACCATTTCCGCCCAGCTGGGTTGCCGTGATAGATGTAAGTGCCGGAGTCGGGCATGAGCCGCCGCCCGGCTGCGTAAAGTTCGAATGTTCCGTTGTCGGGCTGGCAATGCCAATAAGGTCCCGGTCCACACTTGAGGACCATGCAGACGGCGTTTTCATCCCATCCACTGCGTATCGAATAGAAACCGCTGTCGGCCAAGGCGTAGGCGGTCTGTTTCGGTTGCGTGCCTTTCTTGCCGGCGGTGGCGATGTAAAGGAAATCCTTTCGGTTGAAGACGCCGGCGTATTTCTTCAAACTCCGTCGTACATGCACCGGACTGGAAGTGTCGCCGAACTGGGCGCTCGAGCCGTCCGGAAAGCCCAACTTCATCAACACCTCAACCATTTTTTCCATCCGCCTGTGGTATTGGTCGCCGAAGGCCTTTTCCAGCCCGTTCATCTCCGCCAGTTCCCAGGTCCGCGCGAACCAGCGGATGCACCCGGCGTGGTAGCCAAGGGTCTGCTCGACCTGGTGTCCGTCGCGGCGTACCTGCTTTTTGATCTCGGCGTTCAGGTGGCGGACGGCTTTGTCGCGCCATCCCTTCGCATCCTTGAACTCCGGAAACATTATTGCGATAAAAGCGGCGCCCTCTGCCTCCATCAGCCCGTGGTTCTCCGGCGTGAAGTGCTCAACCAGGTAAGAGGCATGGTCGTGGCAACTGTTCAGGAAGGCCACCAGCGCTTCGGGCATAAAGGCCGGTGAATCCAGGAAACGCTGGTAGAGTTCCATCCATGAATGGCCACGGATGCCTGCCTCGATCCGCCGCCAGGGCGTAACGGTGTAGTGGTATTTACGATCAACCGGGTTCTTGCGAGCCCAGTCCTGAAGCTGGAAGCACCATTCGCGGGCGTACTTCTCATCGCCCGTGTGCCAGTAAGCCTTGGCCATGGCGTCCCAGAAGTACATACGGTGCAATGCCCATATCCACTCGTGATCCGGGACGGGACTGGTGGACCAGTCGATGTCCTTGCCGACGAAGTGCGGCGGATAAGCGCCCTGTGCGAGGAAGATATGCTTAAGGGCGTCGTCGGCGATCTTAATGTCGCGGGCAGTGGCGTATTTGCCGCGGGATTTCTTCCTGTCGG
>DAOVFI010000092.1 GCA_030673005.1 Planctomycetales bacterium | reverse complement strand
CCGCCTGGATTTCTATTCTTTCGATGCTTTCAGCCCGGCCGGTGGCGGGATCGACGGTTGCAATGGCCCCGCACAGCCGGACGTCGTCTTTGGCTACCTGGAAGGGTGTTGGCATCGAGGTTGTCAGTGCGTACAGGACGCGGTCCTTTCGCCGGCCCAGGACGCCGTCGTACGGACCGGTCATTCCGACGTCGGAGATGAAGGCGGTTCCCTTGTCCAGTACGCGGGCGTCGGCGGTGGGAATGTGCGTGTGCGTCCCGAAGACCAAGCTTACCCGCCCGTTGCAGTGCCAGCCCATCGCGATCTTCTCGCTGGAGGCCTCGGCGTGAAAGTCGAGTACGCGAATCTTCACGGCAGGTGGGATTTCGCCCAGGATTGACTCGATTGCCGCCCAGGGCGAATCGGCCGGCTTCATGAACATCTGCCCCAGCAGGCATGCCACCGCTACCTGGTGCCGGCCCGACTTGGTCGGCACGACCGTCCATCGCCGACCGATGGCGCGGGCGGAAATATTGGCCGGGCGGACGATACGTTCGGAATTGCCCAGCGACTCGGTTATCTCGCGCTTGCGGTACACGTGGTCGCCCAGCGTTACCATGTCCACGCCGTAGTGAAGCAGTTTGTTGAACATTTGCGGCGTCAGACCGCTGCCGCCGGCGGCGTTCTCGGCATTGCAGACTACAAGGTCGATTTCACGCTGTCGGATAAGTTCCGGCAGCAGTTCCGCCAGCGCAGCCCGGCCTGGTTTACCGATAACGTCGCCAATACATAGAATAGTTATGGACATTTTTACCACTTTCTGGACCTTGCCGGACCGATAGAACTACTCAAGGAAACGATTATACATATTTTCCGGCCTCGACCAAGCAGGAAACGGATAATGTCAAATAGTCGGCGTCTGATGACGAAAAAGATCGGACATCGAATACTCGGCGCCGACGTGGTATTTTAAGTGGTTGATATAAGGAATTCCAATGATAGCGGTACATGTAACTCACGAAGCGGTGGAGAAGATGGGCGGGATCGGGGCGGTTATCGCCGGGCTGGTAACCTCGACCGATTACCAGAAGACTTTCGAGCGGACCGTTCTTGTAGGCCCGCTGCTGACGACTGACCACGCGGGATATGAAAGGTTCGGGCCTGACGGAAAGGTTCTCTACAGCAGCCTCGACGGTATAGATACTGCCGACTGGACGAAAAAATTCAGGCCGGTGGAACAGGCCTTCCAGGTGGGGATCGTCTATGGAACCCGCCTGATTTCCGACGGTCACCTGGATGCCCCGGCCAAGGTCGAGGTTCTGCTGGTGGATGTCTTCCGGTGCAACGCCGATCGCTTGAACGCTTTCAAGGGCGAGTTGTTCAGGAATTTCTCCATACCGTCGGATGACTTCGAGCACATCTGGGAGTACGAGCAGTACGTCCGCCTGGCCGAACCGGCCCTGGAGGCGATGGGCGTTATTGGCTGTATAAGTGGCACGGGCGTCTCGCCCGTGGATAAAGAAAACATGACCGAGACGGCCATGCCACGTAACACGGGCGAGACCTTGCCTACCGGCAGGCAGACGCCCGTGCCACGGTCCGCGCCACAACCCGAGCCGGTGGTTCTCTTTTCGCACGAATACATGGGTCTGCCGATGGCGTTGAAAACGGTAATTGACAAACAGGCCGAAGTGCGGACGGTCTTTTACGCCCACGAAGCCGCTTCAGTGCGCCGGATCGTCGAGACCCAGCCCGGTCACGACCTGATGTTCTATAATCTGCTGGCGGCGGGCGAAAAAAACGGCAGCGGGCTGGAGGATTTCTTCCCGGAGATTCGCGGCTTTTACAAACACCCGCTGATAAAGGCCGCACGCCACTGCGACGCGATATTCGCCGTCGGCGACTTCGTCGGGCGGGAAATGCAATTCCTGGACCCCGCCGGCGGGAAATTGCCGGTGGAGATGGTCTATAACGGCGTCCCTGCCGGTCGCCGGCAGGACCTGGCAGAGAGACAGGAGCACCGCGGGCGGATGAAACAGTACGCCGAAAACCTCTTCGGCTTCGAGCCGGACTATATCTTCACGCACGTGGCCAGGCCGGTATTGAGCAAGGGGATATGGCGCGACCTGAGCGTGCTGCACGAACTGGACGGCTTCCTCGTTCGCCAGGGACGGTCGGCCGTCTATTTCATGCTCGGTACGCTGGCGGGCAGGCGGAGCAACAGGGACATCCTCCAGATGGAGTGCGACCACGGTTGGCCGGTACACCACTGGCAGGGCTATCCGGATATGTGCAACGGTGAAGAGGTCGTCGGGGAGTTGTTCGAGGATTTTAATCAGAATCATAAAGCCGTTCGGGTTGTGCTGGTCAACCAGTTCGGCTGGGAGCAGGAAAGGTGCGGACGGAGGATGCCGGAGGATATGACTTTCGCCGACATCCGTAAGGGCACGGACGCCGAGTTCGGGTTGAGCGTCTATGAGCCGTTCGGAATCAGCCAACTGGAGCCGCTTTGGGCCGGGGCTATCTGTGTGGTCTCGAACGTATGCGGGTGCGTCGGGCTGGTTCAGCAGTGCACCGGCGGCAAAATGCCGATTAATGTCCTGGTGGGCGATTTCATTCATATTTCCGCCTCTTCGACACCCGCCGACGCCATGCAGATAGACACTCCCGAGCGGGATGCCGTCGAGGCAGCCGAGTCAAAACGCATTGCCCGCCGGCTGGCTGAACGCCTGCCAAAAAACGAAAAAGACATAGCCAACCTGCTTGAAACCGGCGCCGCCATTGGACAAAAGATCACCTGGGGACGGATGGTGGCCGATTTCTTCGGCCCGGCAGTGGAGCGTGTCGTGGAAAGCGGAAACAATTCAGAAAAAAAACGGGCCACAGAGACGCAGAGAACGCAGAGAAATAAAAAATGTAAAAAAACCTGTATTTCCTGTTCCTGAATTTAATTCTTTCTCTGTGCTCTCCCCCCGGGACGGCGAACAGCCGCCTGCGTCTCTGCGGCGATTGTAAATGATGACGGGCAAAACCTGCTGATGCTGCATTCGTTGCAGTCGGCCTTTCGTGCGGTGCAGACGCTCCGGCCATGGAAAATCAGCAGATGAGAAAAGACCGTCCAGTCCTTCCTCGGCACCAGTTCCATCAGGTTTTTTTCGATTTTTACGGGGTCTTTTTGCTTTGACAGTCCAAGCCGGCCCGAAAGACGCCGGACGTGCGTATCGACGACGACGCCTTCGTTCTTGCCGAAAGCGTTTCCGAGGACGACGTTGGCTGTCTTTCGCGCTACGCCGGGCAGGCTCAGCAGGTCTTCCATGTTATCGGGCACTTTCCCGGCGAAATCTGCGATAAGTTTTTTCGCTGTTGCGATGACGTTCTTTGCCTTGTTGCGAAAAAATCCGGTCGTGCGTATCTCATCCTGAAGCACCTCCTGCGATGCCTTGGCGAAGTCCCTGGCCGTCTTGTACTTTCTGAACAGTTCTTTTGTAACGATATTGACACGTACATCCGTACACTGTGCCGACAGTATCGTCGCGACCAGCAGTTGCAGCGGATTGGAATGTCTCAGTGCGGTTTTCGCGTCGGGATAGAGTTTTTTCAGCGAGGCCGTAATCTTCGCCGTGCGTTTCTTCCTTTCGGCTTTCGATTCCCGTGGCATGATGGGTCTTTCAATTAGGTGCAGGCATAGTAGCGGGTTTTGTTTTCGCGGTCGAGGTGGCCGTGGTCGGCTGGGTGGCGGGAAGTTGCTTCAAGCGGGCCTTGATGTACTCCGTCGCCTGCTTTCTCTCATCTTTATCTTTAGCCGTGCCGATAGGCTCGCCGTCGCGCCCGTATAAACAAGTGTCCAGGTAGTCGCGCTCTTTCTCGGGACTGGCGCGGACAAGGTGGATCACATCAGGTGGGGGATGCAGCCCGTCCTGGTATTCTTCTTTCTGATTCAACTTGATCCGCCAGGACGGCACATAGCCCGTGACGAGGGGGAGCAACTGAGTGAACCGCGGGTTATGGAACATTCCGAAGTAGCCGATAATCGGCGTCCCCAGCGCGCACCACCGACCATCCCCGTAACGTGTGGCAAGTTTGATCGGTATGGCGGCCTTGCCGGAGTCGATCTCGTAACAGTTGATCATGGGATCGGCCAGCCAGTACGTGGAAACCATCAAGAACAAACCTGATTGGACGGGCTGGTCGTCTTCGTACACGACCTTGTACGTGTGCCCGTAGCCGGGGGCGTTGAGTGGAATTGCAGGGAGAATAATCACGCAGCCGCCCGTCATAGTGGGTATCACCAGCAAGACCAGAATAGCGATTGTCCTCGTTGCGTGTCTTTTCTGATTGGCTTTGGATTCTCCGGGCATTGTTTTCTGTCCTATCTGTCGGTCCTGTTCAAGGTTGGTTGCGTTGTTGGCTGTGCCGGTAGGTTGAGCGGACGGACCGTAACCTTTCCCTTCTCGTTCACCTCGGCGATTCGCTTGCCGTCGGGCGAGACGGCCCAATCCCATTCATCGGCGATAGGGACAAACTGGCGGCCCTGATAATCCACAGCGTAGGTCTTGCCCTTGTGGCGCGTATATAGCCAGCCGGGAACGGAAAGAGGGTGGAGATATGGCGACCCGGTTTGTTCGGTAGTCTTAAGATGCCTGATGAGTTTTTCCTTGAGATTAATGACCTTCCACGGATTCGGTTGAATCAGGCAACATGTGCTGTCACATACGACGTACGCTCCTTCGGCCGTCCAGAGCGAATTGAGATCCGAACGCATGGATCCGCAATCCCTGGCGCATTTCCTGCCCAAGTTCAGGATATCCGGCTTGGCTGGATTCACGAGCAGGGCTTTATATTCTGGTTTCCATATTGGACCCATCTGGACAAGACAGAATAGGCAGGAGCTGTTCGGCTTCCAGGAAGCCTCCATCAGCTCACCTTCCTGCCGGTCGAGGGTGTGGACGGTGGCGGTGGCAACATCGAGCAGTTTAAGCTGCCCCCCGATATCCCCCGTTTTGCCTGAACTGGTGAAGACGACGTAGCGACCGTCGGGAGAGAAACTTTCTTCGTACCCGTACGTTCCGCAGGAACGTAGTCCATCTTCATGAAATACGGGCACTCGGGCCTTGTTGGTTCCGTGGATTCTCTGGCGCCAGACGGTTCTGTTGTAAACAGTCTTGTAGATGGTGTCAGGCCCTCCTGGAACTTTCGCAAATGACGTGTAGATTACTTCGTCGTACCCCAGCCAAACAAAGCTGGTTATGTATTCCCCGCGTGGATTCAGGCACCAATGGCGTTTAGTAGCCAGATCGATGATGACGACTCTTAGGGGGCTTATTCTCGCCAGATATCGAGAATTTGGGGAGAATACAAGTTCGGCTGGGCAGTCCGCTCCACCATCGTGGTGAAGTTTGGTATGAATCTTGATGCAGTGTTGGCGCTGGGGTGAATCCAAGGAGCACCAGCGGACATACTCGCTTTCCAAAGTCACATAACTACGCGTTATCCAGTCAATGCCACACAGAAAGTCCTTCCACACATAGGCAAGTTTCGAGCCATCCGGTGAAAAAGCTACTAACTCCGGACCACCTCCAACCATACACCCGCCGATCGTGGCGGCGAGACAGAGCAGAAAGCACGTGGTGAGGGTGAGTGAATGGAACTTCTTAGTTTTCGCCGTGCGTTTTTTCTTATCGGTTTTAGATTCTCCGGGCATGGTCTTACCTTTATTTTTCGGTTTCACTTGAATTAGGCTGCGTCGTTGGTTGTGTAGTTGGCAGTGGCGGAAGTTTTAGCGTGCGGATTGTAACTTTTCCATTTTTGTCCACTTCAACGATGCGCTTGCCGTCTGATGAGACGGCCCAGTCCCATCCTTGCCCGATCGGCACGAACTGACGTCCCTGGTAATCCACGGCGTAAGCCTTGTTCTTATGGCGTGTCCAGAGCCAGCCGGGAACGGGGAAGGGATGCAGTTCCGGGCAGTTATCGTTATCGGTAATTCCAAGATGCGTTACGAGCCTTCCCTTGAGTGGGATAAACTTCCAGGGATTTAATCGAATCAGTGAACATCCGGCCCAACCGGCATTGTTGACAATGTACTGGTTGTCTGCTGTCCATACCGGCGCGGGATGGAAGTGTGGAACATTGTTGAACTTGCAGGTTTTACGACAATCCGTAATTTTACCGGTAACCGGTTCGATGAGAAAATACTCGTTTCCCATCGGGATGCCCAGTATACCCATAACGTTGAGCCGTTGGACTGCGCAAAATACTGCCGACTCGTCCGTCTTCCACGCTACGCCCCAGTGAAGAGAAGCGCTGGGAGGGCCGAAATCGAGGACCTTTCGCGTCTTGATATCGAGAAGTCTGCACTGTCCCAATGAGCACGGTCCGAGCACTACATATCGCCCGGACGGCGACCAGTAGAAGGACAAGGGAACATTTTTGCCGTCTTGACGATACACCTCGGTGCGGTCGCTCGCGGGCTGAGCGATTTTCTGGCGATACACCCGTAAGTGAAGGACCGTCCTTTCTTTGCTTCCGGTGCCAATCACCTTGCAGTAGGCCAACTCGTCATTGGAAATCCAGGTCATACTGTTAATCGACCCATCCTTCGTCTGGAGGACCCAGCGTTTGCCCGTTGCGGGTTGGAGAATCCATATTCTCCTTGGTGCGTGTATAGCAACGTGCCTGGAATCCGGGGAGAACTTCACTTCCTCCACGAGATCGCCCGTGCCCATAAGGCCATATTGCATGCCCAACGAACCGGCTGCGATTTTTGCGCTGTGTTGCACGTCGGGACACTCTGCACTGCACCATCGCACGTACATACTGTGCAGCCCGCCGCCCAGTCCCCATTGGGGAATCCCCGCTCCGATGACATCAGTTGCAATAAAGACCACGTTACGCCCGTCCGGAGAGATGCGGACATGGTCAATATCCGAGTAGGCATGAAAACACCCGCCGAGCATTCCGGCCAAGAATAGCAGAAGGATTGCTGCGACGGCGGACGAATGGAACTTCCTTATCTTCGCCGTGCGATTCTTCCTGTCGGCTTTGGATACTCTATGCATGTTGCGCCCCTTTTTCAGGTGCTGTGGTCGTGGCGTTTTCGGCCACGCTAAAGCCGGCTTGACACAAACGCCTGCCTGCCGCCTCAAAGTTGTGCAATAGACTATGCCGCGTACCTGAAGCGATGCTGATAAGAGCACCGCAATGCCTTTTCAAAAGTTACTGTGTATTCGTTGGTTATGCTCTTTGACAGGACACAACCGGCCAACTCATCCTGCTTCACTCGCAGGCCGCTTTGTTGGGCGGACACCAGAACCTCCTTCAAACCAGGCGGAATCCGCATCTCCAGACGAATCGCTTCCTCCCGAACCATCTGCGCCAATACCGCCGAAACCATCACCAGCAGCAGGAACGTATAATTTCCGAAGAACTTCCTGCTCCGCAAATGCGTAATCTCGAAGGCCTGATCCAGCTGGCAAAAGATGTTTTCCACATCGCCGGCGCGTTGGTGATACGCCTCCAGCAGCTCCGGTGGAGAATACTGGCTCTTGTCCAATGTTGTGATCAGACAGAAGCATTTGGGCTTCTGGTCTGCCGGAAGCTGTCGGGGATCTTCTCGATACACCACTACCCGAGGAACCTCAACGCTACAGGCCCCGCGTCGCTCACGTCCATCTTTGCACTTCTTGCGCCTCATTCCCGTCAAGGTAGTCCGGCCGCACTCCACAGCCAACAGATCGACCTTTCCAGGACGCACAACTCGCCAACGCTTCCCGGAGTTCTGTCGCCACAACTTGCGGGCAGTTGAGGAGTTATAACTTTTCAAAAGGTAGCCGCAGGGATACCGCTGCAGAAAGCGGATAAAGCTGACACAGCCGTGGCTACTGTCGGCGCGAATAACAATTCTACGTCGGTTGTGCCCGGAAAGGCGGTGCATGAAGCGTTTGAGCATCACCTTGGCCCGAGGAACTGCATGTTCGTTGGCGCCGGTGAACTCCATCTCAAGTGGCCAGCGATTCTCCAGGCTCAACAGGTGCAGGCGATAGCCCCGGCGTTTCCCGCCTCCGTTCATCCGGCCATACGAAGTTCCTTCGTATTGCTTACCTTCAGCCGGTATCCCTTTATTGTCGATGTCCACAAAGACATGACGTCCGGTGGCCTCGGTCCCCAGCAGTATCTGGTCGGTAAGTGGACTCAAAACCTTGTTGCGGAGGGCCTGCACTGTTCTGTAATCTGTTGCCGCAAGACTGCGGCTGAGGGTGGACGGGTGCGGGGCAGGACGGTCTCCCAGCCAGTGACATAGGCGGCTGTCGTGCCGGTGGGAGAAACTCCAATCGGTCAGCCGCAGACACCTTTGTGCCTGCGAGGCCAACAGGGACAGGCAACGTGCGGCGGGATTGAAGCCGCTGGCGCGGTGCTGGAGATTGAAGGGTACCTCGTTGAGTACCTTTATTAGGTCCAGTCCCCGAAGCGATTGAAAGTACAGTTCTGACATCACATTAGCCGATTCAATAGGTTGTGAAGAAGTCATGGTGGTTCTCCTTAACAAGGTGACCTTGCCGGGGCATCCATCCCCGGCCTACAGAATTCATCGGACCACCATGACTTTCTTTATTGCACAACTTTGAGGCGGCAGGCAGGTAGGCAGGAAGGCTTGGCCGTGAGGACGCCGAACACGAACGCCCAACCACGGCCAGGCGAGATCGAGGCCTGACGGCCTCAACCTCGCTTGACCGTGCCACCCACTGTAACGAATGGAGAACCAGTAATGATGTCCCTG
>DAOVFI010000065.1 GCA_030673005.1 Planctomycetales bacterium | reverse complement strand
GTTTTGCCTGTGATCTGCCGGATGGCCCAGGCGGCGGCCAGCATGAGGCGCTGATCCTTGCGGTCGGCGGTGAGTGTCCAGCGAAGGTCTTCGACCGCCTTGTCGGCCTTGAGGCGCCCGAGCGATTTGGCCGATTCGAATCGGCATCGCAGCGCGCTGAACCTGCGCGACTCGGCCTTGCGGAGCTCGTCCGAGTCGGGCCGGCATCCGCGAACGGCGTAATTCCAGTTCAACTGTCGGCGAAGTTCCTCGATAACGGCGGGGCGTGTGCGCTCGTCCGTCAGGGCCGGCATCAGCATGTCGGCAACCCAGGCGGAACGTTCGGCGCGGAACTGCCCGAAGCCCATAGAACTGAACCGGATCATCGCCGGCAGTGCTTCGGTAACCTTCATCGAAACCAATGCGATCATCAGCCCGGCCGAGTTGTCTTCCGGCAGAATAGCCCTGTATTCCGGGTTACGCCACATCTTCCGCAGCTCACTTTCGAAGAAGCCCGCACTGGCAATCAGTTTTTTCTTCAGCGGTTCTACGGCTCGCCGGTCTCCGATCCGCCCCAGCGATTTCGCCAGTTGCTCCAGCAGCGGGTCGTCGATACCGACCCGGACGAGAAGCCCCAGGTGCGTTTCGTATGCTTGTGCGCTTTTAGCCGACCCCAGCAGATAACTCAGCGCTTTGAGGTTCCGGCGAACCTTTTTTGTCCGACGACCGATTTCCTTGCGGAGTTTCGCGACGACTTCCTTACGCTTGTCGGGTGTAATTTCAATCTTTTGCCGGCTGAGCTCTTTTAATTTTTTCTCGAGGCACTTTATGAAATATTCCTGGCTGAGCAGTTCGAAATATTCCGGCGGGATATTTTCCAGCAGTCGGCCTGCCTTTGCGGAAATGGATTTCGGCGCCTCTATTTGAATGAGCGCATCGCGTGCGGCCAGATGGGTCTGGGGCGGGCGTGTCTGGAGCATGATCTCGAAGAGGCGGTCGATACACCCGGTCAGCCTGAGTCTGCCGGCGGCACGGACGGCCGCCAGACGCACCGGGGTTGATTTATCGTTCAGGAATGGGGCGATCTTCCCGCCTTGGCCTGCCGCTGCGAGTCCTTCGGCGGCGCCCAGCCGGGCAAGCGGATGCCGGTCCGCCCCGCCGGTTGTCAGCAAGGTAAGGTGTTCCCGCCCGGCCAGGCGTCCCAGTGCGGCAAGGCACCGGCCTCGAATGGCGGGGGCGTCCCGGCGGGCGTGTTTCGCCAGCGCGGCAACCAGTTCCTTCTCATGCCCGGCCAGGGCGGCGTTCCCTGCCGCTGCCAGACGGACGCCGGCGTCGGCGTCGGTCAGTAGTTTCCGCAGCGCAGCCGGATCTGCGCCTTTGCCCAGTTCGGTCAGGGCGTTGACGGCGTCGGCGCGGACAGCGCCGGCGGGGTGATCGATGAGTTTCGCCAGTGGTCCCGCCAGCGAAGGCCACTTGAGTCGTCTTGCCGCCCTTATGGCGCCGGCGGGGTCGCCGTCGGTCTTTTGCAGGGCCTGTGCGAGCAGGGCGGCGACCAGCGGCACAGGTTCCAAACCTGTGTCACTACCGAAATTGCTCAGTGCAAGGGCGGCGGCTGAACGAACACGCGAGTCCTTGTCCGACAAAGCCTGCTTCAGCAGCGCAAGGGCGGCGGGATTGCGGGTCTGTCCCAGGTCGAAGGTCGCCCTTTCCCGCACGAGCGGGTCGCGATTATTGATTGCAAGGTCGCCCAGCAGTCGGACCGTCCGGTCCGAACCGAAGAACTGCCTTATCATCTCGCCCTGAACAAAAGGCTCCGGAGGGGGTTTTTGTTTCGATCCGGGCGTGGCGGCCGTGGCAGTCAGAGCAAATCCAGCCAAAAGAGCAACCGTAATCAGGCGGCCACGACACCCGTCCGTGAGATTATGGTCGGGATGTTTATGCAAAGTTCTAGTCCGCTTTTCCAAGTTGGAAGACCCTCGCAACAGTCAGAGCAAACAACACGCCCGTAGCAGCCGCCGTTATTTGCAGGTAGGGGCGCAGCAGGCTGTAGTCCTGCATGGACTTGTGTCCGGCGGCGTCCATTACGGCGGCTATCGGGTTGACGACAAATACCGTTTCGATAAAGGCCGGTCCGAAAATGCCTTTGCCCAGCAGCGCCAGCATGGTCAGAAGACTCATTACAGAGACCACGCCGTACGTCCAGACCGTAGCGGTGGAAGTCTTGCTGCATACGCTCGAGAAGAACATTCCCAGCACCGCCACGAACAGGCTGGTCATTCCGACGACCTGAAGGACCCGCAGGACGTTCGGAAGCAGGGCCTGCTCGAATGCAATAAGGATCACCAGCGCCGGGGCGGTGCCGATTATCAGCAGCACCAGGGGGATCAGGGATGCCTGGAATTTCCCGCTGACGATCCTCCAGGCCGGCAGCGGCGCCGTCCGCAGCAGGTCCCAGACGCCCGTTTCCCGGTCGGCGCAGATTGCTCCGCTGGTCATCGCCGGTCCGATCAGGACAATCAGCACGACCATCAGCACGCCTATCGCCGCGGCCATGGCGAAGATCATCGAGGCGCTTTCGGCGACGAAGGCCGTTACTGATATGCTCACGAGCGTCATCAGTGCGATGCTGACTATCACGCAGGTAACAGTCGCCCGCGCCAACCAGTGCGGTTGCAGCGTCCGTCGCGAGCGGCATTCCTTCGCCAGCACGGGATTCTGCCACCAGGCGATGTTCCGCTTGCGTTTTCGCGGGTCGAAGAAGAACAGGTACAGGACAGACCTTCCGGTCAGTTTACCCCGCTCGACTACCTTGAGGCCTTCCCGCGGTCTGGCCGGGAGTAGCGAGCGGTTAAGGTTTCTGAACAGCATCGCCGCCACGCCGACCGTCGTAAGAATGCTGAAGACGATGTACAATTGCCAGAATGCCGGCCAGCCTTTTGCCCCCGCTGCGTATCGCTCGCCAGGCGTCAGGATCGACAGCATCGCTTGCAGCGGGCTTATGCTCGCCAGCAGATGCATCGCGCCGGAGAAGACCGGTCCGCCGCGGTTGATGAGTGTGCCGCTGACCGGCCAGGCCGGCGCCGCCAGACCGAACACCACCACCAGCAGCACCACGTATGTCGCGATAATCGCGCGGTAACTGCGGCTGGACAATACGCTGACCAGCAGCCCGATCATTCCAAGATGCACAGCCGAGATAAGCAGAACCGCCACAACGGCCAGCAGTTCGGATACCTCCACGCCTCCCAGCAGCAGCAGCGTTGCAAACGCCGGCACGCCGGAGACTACCAGCAGCACCAGGAAAGCCAGCGACCCGATCATCTTGCCGGCGACAATCTCCCAGGGACGCATGGGCGTCGCCAGGAGGCTCTCGAGCGTATTGTGCTCCTTTTCGCCGGTAATCGAGGTGGCGGTAAAGGCCGGGGCGATTAACACCACCATCGCCAGTTCGCCGATGCTCAGGACGATCAGCAGCCCCCGGACGTCCTGGCTGTTGAGGTCCTGGATACCGTCGGCCGGCCAGAGCAGCCAAAGCAGCACGCCCATCGCCAGCAGGAACATCACCTGCATCGCAATCGCTTTTTTCGTCCGCAGGGACGAAAGAACCTCTTTTTTCATAATCGGATTCATCGTATCAGTCGTTAATCGTTTCCGGGTGGCCGTGGCGGGCGTTCGTCACGGCCAAGCCTCACTTCCTGCCTGCCGGCCGGCAGGCGTTCGGCTTGACCGTGCCACCCGACCGTGCCACCCGCCGTGTTACCCGACCGCGCCGGTATGAAACTGTTTCGTCGGCATCATTCCGGTCTTCTCCGGGCAGTTCGGCCTCAAAGCCGCTGACGATCATATAGGCGTCTTCCAGTGTCAGCGGGACCTCGCGGCAGGTAACGATGCGCAGATCGGCGCGGACCAGTCCGTCCAGCAGGTCCGCCATTTCCTTATCATCGCCGGTGAAGCGGAATTCGATGACGTTGTCGGCCTCTTCGGACCGGGCCGTTTCCCGGCAGCGGTCGTCGGCATTGAGCGTTTTGACGGCCTTGTCAACGTCTCCCAGCAGGCGGATCTCCATCAGGCGGTCGCGCCGGAGGCCGGCGAGGACTTCGGCGATCGGACCGCACGCACGCAGCACTCCGGCGTGCAGGATGCCGATGGAGTCGCAGATCGCCGCCAGTTCCGGCAGGATATGCGAAGAGACCAGCAGCGTCTTTCCCGCGTCCGCCAGTCGCCGGAGCAGTTGCCGCATGTGGACGCGGGCGCGCGGATCGAGTCCGCTGGCCGGCTCGTCCAGCAGGAGCACCTGCGGGTCGTGCATGAGCGTCCGTGCGATCCCGACCCGCTGCTTCATGCCGCGAGAGAGCGTATCGACGAACCTGTCGTGCATGTCGTGAGCGTCGGTCATGTCGATGACCGCCTCGATGCGTTCGCGCCGCCGGCGGCGGGGAATCCCGAAGGCAGCGCCGAAAAAGTCAAGGTACTCCCAGACACGCATCTGCTCATAGACGCCGAAATTGTCCGGCATGTACCCGACAAGCCGCTTGATCCGGTCCCGACCGCTGACCACATCCACCCCGGCGACGCTGGCAGCGCCTTTACTGGGCCGAAGCAGACCGGCAAGGATACGGATCGTCGTCGTCTTACCGGCGCCGTTGTGCCCGATGTAACCGAAAATCTCACCACGACGGATCTCGAGGTTCAGGTCCGTAAGGGCCTTTATCTCGTCGTAATGCCTGGTAAGGCCTTCAGTGCGAAGAATAACCTCGTTATCAGCAACACTCACTTGCTCGTCCCTTCAAGCGTCAGGTTCGCCGAATCGATCTTCCAGATTGTGCGTTTCTCGCTCTTACCGGATCCGAGCCGGTCGATTCTTACGATAATTCTGTATTTTCCCCGAGCGTCTTCGGAAGGCTGAAGGTCCTTGACGGCGACCTCGTACGCTCCGGCGGGGCGATTAATCGTTTTTATCAGCCTCTCCCGGGCGGATTCGCCTTCCGGGCCGGTCCAACCGAAGATTCGCATCCGCCAGTTCGTCGCATCGAGCCTGATCCGAAGTACGGCGCGTGCGCCGGTGATCCCGGCGGCGTTTTGAGGCGGGGCGAAATCGAACACCACACCGGCAGGGAGACTCATTTCGTTAAACTCCTGCTTCTTTATACTCCAGACAGGAGGGCCTATTTTGCCGATTTCCAGATCCAACAGCCCGCTCGGAACGACGATTTTCGTCTTCGCCGGCGTCTTGTGCAGCGCCAGCGGGAGCGTTATCAGCGTCAGTCCGTTGGATTCCGCATCTTTGCCGCTCAGCGGGTCGAGCATCCTGCTGTGCGTCCAGCCCAACAGCATCGGAACGGGAAGATGTCGGCGATTGGAATCCTTCGACGGTCGATAGGTTATCGCCGCCAGCAGTTTGTTGCGAAGCAGGTCTATTTTATCGCGGACGTCTATGCCGATGTAGGTATCGTCCGGCAGGGGGGGGTCGTTGACGGCAATGGCGGCGGCTTGCCCCGCGGGCAGGTCGCCGACGGCATAGACCAGCCCGCCTGCGATTATCACCGCGTCGAAAATGTCCGCCCCTGTATCGTTTGTTATCGTCCCTTCCAGCCCTTTGGGACCCAGGTGCGTCCGTGCGATTAACCGGCCCGGAAGATCGACGGGCGCCTCGGCGTAGGCGGTCCGGGAACTGTTGGCGACTACCCGCACGCCTTCGACCCGCATGTCGGCGTCGCTGGAAATGTTCGTCGATTGCATTACGGCTGTGGAGGCCGAACCGGTACTGTGCACCGTCCCCGGAATCGATCCCGAAGAGAAGTGGATCTCTTCAGTGTCGGGCGCGTAGTAGGTCGATAGCTGTCGAACCTGGGTCGAGCCGTCGGGACGGACCTCGGCAAGGGCCAGGAAACTCAACCTCGGCGCCTTGTGTGCTCGTGCCACCCGGCTGTAAGCCAGCATTCCTCCTGCCGCCAGAAGTCCTACCGGAACCAGCACCACCCACGCCAGCTCGCCACGGCGTTTCAGATACAGAAAAAGCCCCGCCAGCAGGAAAAGCGCCGCCTGACCGGCGATGATGTACGTCGGCGCCAGGCGGTCCGGACCACGCATGCCTGCAATTTCGGGCAGGTTCTCTTCTGCCGATGCGACAAATTCCTCACCGGCGACCGGACTGACCAGGCGCATCTGCATGCCTATCGTCTTCCAGAGCGGGCGGGCCTGTTCGGCCTGGAGTGCGCCGACGGGCGCCGCCAGGACAAAGATCGCCCCGCCCCCCCATCTGCGCAGCGTCAGCAGAGGCAGTCCGTTGGCCTCCCACAGGACTTCGGCGCCGTCTCGTCGCGACCCGTCAGGCCGGACGAGCGGACACAACTGCGCCATCAGCATCGGGATTTGAAGGTCCGTCCGGAATCGACCGTTCCCGTTCTTTTCGACCGCTTCGAGGCGGTATTCCTCATGCGTCCCCGCCACGGTAACGCCGGCGGCCTCTGCGAGCCGTCCGCTGATCGTCCGCGCGACGGCGGAGTGTGACGTAATCACAAGCACACCGCCGTTACCGACCCAGTCAAGCACCGCGCGGACCTGGCTGTCCAGCAGTTCCGACGGTTCAGCCGCCGAGATAAGGAGAATCCGAAGCAGCGAGAACCCGTACCAGCAGTTAGGCAATCGCCGCTGGCGGGAGCTGGCAAGGACGACCCGACCGAGCGGATCGTCCGGTATCTTTCCGAGAAACGAATGGCTCTGACCGGGCGGGTCTTCGGTATCGACGTAGGCCAGGCAGGCCTGCATGGACTCCAGCGGAATGACCATCAGCGTATTGTGGTAGATAGCTATGTCGGTTATGGCGTCTTCGAGGCTGAAGGCCTGTTCGGCAGTGGCCGGACCACGCTTGCGGGCGGAGCGTTTATCCTTTGTTACCGCAGCGGCGCGCCGCCCCAGGCGGATCGTCCGGCGTGTGTGCGGCGGCATCTGCACCGTGCGAGTGTAGCGGACTTGCCCGCGATCGACCTCTTCGGTGGGATAGACGAACCTGACCCGCCTGGCCCGGTCGGTCGGATTGATAAGATCGGCTCTTACCCGTCCCCATAGTCCGGCGCGTACGTAAGGCGAAAACGCACCTGAAACCACACCCACCTCAGGCCCGTCGGATGCGGCGAGGGCGCACGCCGTCGCGATATGAAAGGCCGCAATGCTCGCAAATCTATTCATTAAATCCTGCCGATATTTCCATCGGCTATTCTGAACATCCGCAGCCGGATACGCCCGCTCACTTTGCCGCAGACGCCGCAGTGCGCATTTAGCCGCCAGTCCAAAGACCGATACTATAGCCACCAGGCCACATAAAACAACGACAATCTCCCCGAATTGCCTGGTTATACACGTCGGGGAAATAGGGGACGCCGGGGATTGTTGAAAAAGGCGTGGCACGGGCGTTTGCTTGCCGGTAGGCAAGGTCTGGCCCGTTATTTATCAGGTTTCCATTCGATCAATAGTACTACAACGCTACTTTGTATTGGTCGGCATACATGATGCCTTATGAGAACATCTCCTAAACTACCGGCAAAGGCTGTCAGCCGTCAGCATTCAGCAGTCAGCAACCAACTTCGCCAATCTGCCTTTGGCTGATTGCTGACCGCTGAATGCTGACAGCGACGCATTATGTCGCAGCATCTGTGTTCATAATCGCTTTTAGATATTCACACAATATCAAGTGGCGTAGTAGTAATAGCAGACTCATGCATGGAGAATCACCAAAACGTGCCATTATTGCCCCTCGAAAACGGGACGATATTTGAGAAGACGGCATAGGTTCTTATGGGTCATGGAGGTGGAGGTTGTTCACCGGGAAGGTCGCGTTTTACGGCTGCTTGCGGCGCAACCCCTGTGACTGTGAACGATCGTAACGATACGGTGCGAAGCCATAACCGGCAATTGCGAAAAAGGGTACGGGCGGATCGCCCAACGGCGTGGGGGTCGAGGAGCCTGTCGGCTTGCTTGTCCCGGTTAATTCGATGGAAACAGAAGAGGTCATCGTAACAGGGTAAAACGGTGAGGTAAAACAATGTCGAAACATAAAAACAAGTCAGATAAGCGGTTTGCTTTCACTCACATTTTTCGCGCGTTCATAGCCGCCGTTGTGGTCCTGGCCTGCCTGACGCTCACACCGTCCGAGGCGGCCCAGACCGCAGTCCCGGATGCTCAAAACGCCGAAAAAATCGTCCGCATCGGCATCCTCGCCAAGCGGGGTCCGAAAAGATGTATGGAGAAGTGGGGACCAACGGCCAGGTATCTCTCCGACAAGATTCCCGGCCACACCTTCCAGATTGTCCCACTCGGTTTCAAGGAGGTTGTTCCGGCAGTCAAGAAAGGCGAGGTGGACTTCATATTGGTCAATTCCGTCATATACGTGGAAGTGGAGATCCGTTACGGAGTCAACCGGATCGCGACGCTGAAGAACCGACGGCTGGCCGGCGTGTACACCGTTTTCGGCGGAGTGATCTTCTGCCGGGCCGGCCGCGATGACATCAAGTGCCTTGACGACCTGAAGGGCAAGGCCTTCATGGCCGTAAAAGAAAATTCTTTAGGCGGCTGGATAGCGGCATGGAGGGAACTGAAAGAACGAGACATTGACCCGCATAGCGACTTCAAATCGCTTGAGTTCGGCGGTACTCACGACGCGGTCGTCTATGCCGTCCGGGACGGCAAAGTAGATGCCGGTACGGTGCGGACCGACACATTCGAACGAATGACGGCTGATGGCAAGATCCGCATGGAGGATTTCCGCGTCCTGGAACGCGATCACATCGGCGAAAAGGTTTGTGAGTACCCTTTCCCGCACTCGACCGACATGTACTCGGAATGGCCCTTCGCAGAAGTCAGGCATGTATCCGATGAACTGGCCGAAAAAGTCGCCTCTGCCCTCTTGAAAATGCCCGCTGACAGTCCCGCCGCCAAGGCCGCCCGATGCGCCGGGTGGACGATCCCGCATAATTATCAGTCGGTGCGCGAATGTCTGAAGGAACTCCGTGCCGGACCGTATAAGGACTACGGAAAGGTGACGGCCTGGCAGGCAATAACCCAGTTCTGGATGTGGATAGCCTTTGCCACGGTGCTTGTTGTTGGGGCCATCGGCCTGGCTGCATACATGACCAGAGCCCAAACAGACACCGATAACCTACGCGTATTACGAAGAAGGCGCATCTCACCATTCGTTGAGTTGATCTTTCTCTTCGTCGCGGTAGTGGTGTCAATTATTGTTTTTTCCATATTCGACGTGTCCGAGCACGTCAAGGGATTCCTGGAACGGAACGAAGATTCGGAGGTCGATGAGCTGTTGCTGGGGATATCGCTGGTGGCGGTGGGACTGGCTTTCTTTTCCTGGCGTCGATGGAAGGAGTCGCGCGACGACCTGGCCGAGCGCAGGCAGGCCGAGGAACAGATCGCCATTTTTCGCAGTTTCGCCGAAGCGTCCGGTCAAGGCCTGGGAATGGCCGACCTTGACGGCAATACCACCTATGTCAACCCCGCCTTCTGCCGCATCGTGGGTGAAGAGATGCCCGAAGACGCCCTG
>DAOVFI010000178.1 GCA_030673005.1 Planctomycetales bacterium | reverse complement strand
GAGAAACTCCGGTCCATGGAAAGTAATCCACCATGAGTGTAAACTCATAAGCTATATGGCGGTAAAAGCACGTCACCGGGATTGGCGGGGCGTAGGCGGGAAAACGTGGGTTTAAGGGGTGTTAGAGGGGGATTTTGAGGGAGATAGCGGAACCATATTAGGAATTTGCTATATGGCGGTAAACACGATTTCGGACGTTTTATTTACATTCTATATGGCGGTGGGGTTTTTGCGGGGTCGAAACTTTAATAGTCTTTAATCGGGCTTGTAACGGGCTTGTAATGGGACTTGACCCTTTAAGAAATGTTAGATATTTAGCTAATTTAGTTTCGCAAAGCGCGAAACCGCGAAACCTGGGCGCGAAACCTAAATTTGGAGGAGAATTCAGTGGGCGCAAACAATTACCAGCCGAAATCGGCGTGTTCTTACCGAAATTTTAGTTGGTTGGTCGCCGTTGGGCGGTGCGTTTATTTAATTGTCAAGCCGGTTGGCACGGCATTTGCAAACCGACTTACTGGTTTCAACTTTCTTCAAATACCTTTTTTTAAGCGGCGGTTAGGATTAAGACTTCTGTTTCTTTGTCATAACTGTTCTTAATTAGTTCGGTCGGGGTCGGCGGGGCGATGTGGATTGAGATATCAATCTCTTGAGGGGCGCCCTCGTGAATGTTGCCGGCTCGGCTGTAACAGGTTAAGGCGAATTTGTAATCCCCGCACAAATCGACGGTGTGCCGGGCTTCTATAACACCGGAGCCGTGGCCCCAGGGGAATCGGCCCCAGGGCAGGCGGCCGAAGCCGGACATTCCCATCGCATGGGCGCGGCCCCAGCGGAATCGGCCCCAGGGGGCGAGGCCCCATCCGTATATCCCCTCGCCGTTGGGGAACAGCTCATAATCGCGATTGTCCAAGGGCGAATTCCAATCAATCGAGCCGGACCCGCCGTTGCCGTGGAGACGGGCGTAGTCGCCGGGGGAATAACCGGCCGGGCAAATGAAAAGGATTGTTATTTCAGCGGACATTGGTTTTTAGTTTTTAGTTCTTAGTGTTTAGTTGTTAGTTGTTAGTTGAATCTCAAAACTCAAAACTCATAACTCAAAACTCATAATTTACACACTCGCCTCCGCGAATCTTAGGTCTCTTGTTATAAGCTGCATTCTCTGTTCGGCGGGGAGATAAATTATGCGGACGATTTCGGGATATACGTTTCTCGAGCCCACCTTGCCGGAGAGGGAGATATCGCGGCCGGTTATCCCGGCGATTCCGTCGCCGATGAGAAAGGCCGGCCTGCCGGCTCCCTCGCCGAGCCAGAGGCGGTCCAAAACGAATATACCGCTCAACGAGCCGTCCTGAGTGGCGTCGCGAATGGCGTCTAAATGGGCGTTTAATTGGTCTGTATAATCGAATTCATCGGCGGTTAAAGAGGCATTAAAGCGGCTTGAAGGGGTCCTCTCCGCCAGGCCGTACTTCGCACTGAAGTCGTACAATCGCCGATGGCTAAACGGCGAGGTGTAACCCGATGTCTTTTCGGCGTAGCGGGCGATGCGGCGGTCGGTCTGGATCGATGCGGTGACGCGGCAGCGGGTCCGCCAGGAGCCGAAAGAGCGGGAATTCAGGCGGTCGTCGGCCAGGGCCGTGTAATAGTTTAGTTGGACGCCGTCGAGCGGGCCGCCTGCGATGTATTGGCCCTTCTCGTCGACCATCTCACAGAGATTAGGCTCGGTTAAATATATCCCGCACTCATCCGGCAGGGAGCGGATCGAGCAGGGCAGCACCTGCCAGTCTGTGCCGCCGTCGAGCGAGAACTCGACTTTAATACCGACCGAATTGAGCGATTCGGCGTCGATACTTAGGCAGGGCAGCAGTTGCCGAGCGAACCGGGCGAAGCATCGTTTGCCGTCGGTATCGCGGATATAGGCGGCGGGGATCACAGTCGATAGATCGAACGGCGCTCCGCGACTGAGCGGGGGGAGCGAGTATTTGCCCGTTTCATTTAACGACCATTGCCGCCCCACATTGCGACGAAAGGCGGAGCCGCGAACGTGATACCGGCGATAATAGGACTTGGAATCGGGATCGGCTATATCTTGCAGGTCGGCGTCGGTGAAGAAGAGATTAGCCAGGTCGTCGGCGATGTCGGGGGCGAGATTCGCATCGAGCCAGGCGGGTACGAGTTCGGCGGTGAACTCGAAGCGGTCCGGGGCGCCGTTGCCCCAAGGCGTATTAACCAGGTTGGCATAATCCTCCTTGATCGCCATCGACCAGAGCATTTTGCGGCCCTCGGCGACGGCGGCGACGATCGACTCGCCGGCGGCGGGGGCGTGGAGGTTGTGAATAATTGTGGTGAGGGAGCCGACGCGGGTATGGGCCTCGGCGGCGCCGGGCTTGAAGAAGACGAGACGCGGGTGATCGCCGGCGGAATAGTCCTCGCGAAACGACCAGCCCAAGTGGCGGCAGATCAGGTCGAGGGACTCGACTACATTGAGCCCCTCGACGGCGATATTGCTAAGGACGGTATCGAAGTCGGTATCGCTTACGCCAAGTATGGCGCCGGCGTCGAAGATCGGCATGTAATCGAGCGTTTCGTTGGCGAGAGGGCTGAGGATATATTTGAACATATTGCGGGCGGTCCAGTACTGCACGCCGGGCGAGCCGGGCGGGGCGAAGATGGGGATATGATAATTGCCGTCCGTCAGGTCCAGCGGGTTAGGGTCCATATTCGGCTTGCCGTCGGGATTGAAGCAGGCCCTTCGGCCCGATAGCCATTGATACCGGTTTGAGATCGGCGTTTCGGAGGTTGTGGCGTAGTAGTAATAATCGTCGGGTCCGCGAGCCGCCTGGCCGGAGAGGATCGAAGTGACGCCGAGCAGCCATCTAAAGTCGCGGCATATAATGGTATTTTGCTCGCCGGACGAGGTGAACCGCCCTCCGTCGCCGGAGCCGCCGGTGAAACCGGAACTGAAGCCGGTAACGAAGCCCTGAAAGACTACGGTGGGGTAGGGCCCTTCGAGGCTTCTAATGCGAATCATCGTGCCGGGCCGGATCGCCCGGGAGCGGGCGTCCCACCTGGTGGCGGGGAAGCTCACTTTAGCCGTCGATGAATCGGCGCCCATATTGATCTCCACGCGATCCACGCGCAAGGCGTATAAGGATCGCCAGGCGAGGTTATAGGAGGGCGGCGAGCCGGTGAAAGATCGCCATTCGACTACCAGCGGCTGGGCGGCCCGGTCCAAACTTTTAGCATCGGCCATAGTCATATCAATGCCCTCCCCGTGCAGATGAAATTAGCGACTACATAGCCGGGGACGGACCAGGTGAAGAACTTGCCGTTCGCATCGCCCAAGAGGCGGAAGCTATCGAAAACACAGGCGTAATATACATTATTGCCCCAGTGATAATCGTGGGCGGGGGACCAGAGATACGCCTCGATGGCGTTGATAGCGGTCTGGCAGCTTACACGGGCGAGGTTGTAATTGACCCCGTTAGTGACGATCCGCCCGGAGATTTGGATCCTGCGGCCCCGCGAGCCGAGGAACATAGTAGTAACACCGTGGGCGCCGGGATAGCCGGAATAAGACCGCTCCACATCGCGGGGCTGGACTACGACGTTGATTTCAGGGCCGAAAATTGTTGATAGATTAACCGACATTAGATTTCGTCCCGCGAAGGCGCAAAGGCGCAAAGGTTAAAAGTCCTGTTCTTCTTTTCTTCGCGCCTTTGCGCCTTAGCGGGATTAGTATTCATTTCAAATTTCAGATTTAAGATATCGTATTTCATATTTATGCGTTGAGATATGGCGGCTCTATGCGCAGGTCCTGCTTGTTCATTCCAACGAAGGGATTAAAAATCGTTTGATTGATAACGCGATGATCGTAATTGACGCTGACGGGTCCGCCAACGGCGGATTCGGGCGGCGGAGTAGGTGTTGGTTGCAGGGTTGGGATCGGCGACTCGGCCGGCGCTGTCGGCGATTCGGTAGGTGTGGCCTTATCAGCAAGCTTTTGCAGGCGTTTCTCATATTGCGTTCCCTTCATGGGACCGTAGAGACCCAATTTTGCTCTGAAGAGGTCTTCTTTGAGGATTTGATAAGAGTAGCTGATGTCATCTGCAAGGGCTCGGGCAGCCTTCAGGTCTGGTTCATCTTCGAGCGTGCCGTAAAGGGTTTGAAGATCCGATGACATTGTTTCCAGAGCGAGGAGGTAGGGGGCGGCAGGATGCAAGACGGATCGAGGGTCACCTACCCCTTGTAATTCAACTGTCTTGTCTTGGGCGTCCTGCAAGCGAGTCTGCCAATCTGCGAATTTCGGGCCGATTGCGGCCCGTCTGAGCGATGTTGTTGCCTGCTGCAAGCGGAACTTACCGAGCATCGATTCAAGGTAGGCCTCGCCTTGGACTTGTATGAAATCCGGTGTGGCATTATATACCGCGTTTAGGGTCTCTTTGTAAGTATCCTCCGCTCGGTCAAGTACCAGCAGGTTGATTTTGTTGCTCAGTTCTTCCGGGAAGCCTTGCTCCAAGAGTATCTGGGACCGGATATTTTCAGGGATCGTCTTTACATGCTCCAGCATGGCGGCCACGCGTTGGTCCATCGTGAGATCGGGCCAGGAGACGCCTTGCGACTCTTCCATCGCGAGGCGGGATTTTTCACGTCCGCCGCCGGCGACGCGGGATGCCTGTTCGAGCAGGCTACCGGCCAACGCCTCACTCTCTGTTACGGCCTTGGCAGCTGAGAAGCGGGCGAGCGCACTCTTGAGGGTGCCGCCCATGCCTATGTAGGGTATGCCGCCCCTGGTAAAGCCCGAGAGGAACGCGCCGGGGTCGGTCGAGGCACTCGTTTTGTAAGCGGCGTGCTGCTTGCCCATGAACTCCAGATAGGCCGCAGCAGTCGGCTCGACGCCGGCGACTGCGCCTATTTGGAAGAGCTGGCCCGCTTGCTTGGGGCTGTATTCCGCCGCCCCGATAAACGGGGCGAGTTCTTTTCCGAGGTCGCGTATCACCGGGTCTAAAATACCACCCCTCGTTTTGAAGGTCACATCCATTGCGATCAGCATTTCGCCGGCGACGGCTGCGCTTGGCAGGGCGCCGGCCTTTTGCATAGCGATAGCCTGCTCGGTCCAGAACTGCTGCTTGCCGACAGTGCCGGTCTGAATTTCGAGGGCCTGGCCAACCTCGGCGTAAGAGAGGGACTCGCGATAGATTTCCTTCTGAATCTGTTCGACCTGTTTAAGTTTTTGGATGAGTTCTGTTACAGTAGCTATGACTGCGTTGAGGCCGAGCCAGGCGCCAATAAAGCCGGCGACTTTGGTACTGAGACCCGATAAGGTGGTGCCCATCCGGCCGAGCTTCTTCGTACCCTGCTCGGTAGCGGCGCCGGCCCGCTTCTGGCCTTCGGCTGTCTTATCGCCCAACCGCTTAGCCGACTGGCCGGTTTTATCGAGGTCCTGCTTAGTCTTTTCGGACCCGGTAGTCTTTAGATGGATGTTTACGTCTTTGGCCATGATAGCGTATAGCGGGCAGCGTACAGCGTTCGCTTACTCATTTACTCATTCA
>DAOVFI010000717.1 GCA_030673005.1 Planctomycetales bacterium | reverse complement strand
TTGTAAATCGGGAAGACCGGGTTACAATCCTCCGGTTGCAGGCCTGACGTAAGGCCTGTTGGTCCGTTGGTATTGGACGGGCGCAACGGCGCGATATGGAAGTTGACAGCGCCGAACGGCAGGACACCCCCGATGATGCCGGGCAGGTGAAGTTCTTGCCGTTGGGCGGTGCTGACGAACAATCGGAAGCCGTGTTTTTTCCAAAGCATTTCTGCGCGCCGATTCAATCCGGGCGGACCACCTTGTCGGTGTGTTTCAATTATTGTAACTATTCACCCAATTGCAATGGATGCAGAAGAAAAGAGCAAGTCAGGCACACAAAATTAAAAAACAATTCATCGGGCTACGGCAGGCTCTCGTCTCGGCGAAGCGAGCCGTAGCCGGGTCGCCCTGACAGGTCTGTCGGAATTGTTTTTTCATTTTTCCGTCGCCTCGGACGTCCGCGCAGGCATAGTATTTATCACTCCAAACAGCCGGAGTAATAAATACTATGTGTGCCTGACTTGCTCTTTTCTTGAAGCATAGGGCTGAACTCTTACAAATTATTTAAAGGAGAGCAACAGTGTCTGGTTTGAAAGCAGGTGCGGGAAGGCAGATGATAACACCTCCGGTTGGTATTCCCTTCAACGGTCACGCCTATCCTGAAAGGATGGCCGATGGGATTCACGACGACCTGTGGGCGAAGGTGGTGGTTCTGGAGCAGGATTCTTTGCGGGTCGCCATCGTGGCGCTGGACCTGGTCTGGCCGCTGCCGGAAAACGATTACGTCAAGATAAGGAAGGCGGTCGAAGAGGCAACGGGGATAGAAGGCTCTAACGTGATGGTTTCCTGCACACACAACCATCAAGGTCCGATTTTCGCCGCCCATCCGATGTACAATTTGTCCATAAAGAAACAGCGCGAGTTGGTCAATCCGTGGGTCGAGTCGCTCCCGGGTCGGGTCGCCGAGGCCGCAAAGCAGGCGGAGGCAGGGATGGAAGAGGCGAAAGTCTCCCACGGGAAGGTGCCGATCACCGGCCTGGCCTACAACCGCCGAAAACATATCCCCGAAGGCGTTGCTTCTATGACCAACGTCGAAAGTTCTCTGAATAACTACTACTTCGGTAACACGCCCGACATGCCCCGCTGCATCAGGGAGCAGTAC
>DAOVFI010000596.1 GCA_030673005.1 Planctomycetales bacterium | reverse complement strand
CCAACCTGCCTGCCGGCAGGGAGGTTGGGCATTAGGCATTTATTCGTTCGACATCAAATAAGATATTGTAATCGTAATCACGCTCTACTTTTCCAAAACGGTCAGTTTGAGTTAAGAGCGTCTGCTGTTGCCGGCGACGTTGCCGGGTTTTTCGTAATCACATTTTCACCCACATATTCAGCGTTCTTAATTCCCCGCCAAAACCGATTGCACCTCGACCCAAACCTGCTTGATTTCCGTCGCGGCGCCGTTCTGTTGATACTCTACGAGCGATTTTTTCTGAATCTGCGCTTCAGTCACGGCGCGATCGTAGCGGACTTTACCGGTTACCTTCAGTCCGCGCCGTCGGGCCTGCTCTTCAATCTGCGAGGCAATGTCCTCGTTCAAATCCCATTTATTAATACACACGACCGTTTCGATGCCAAAGTGCTTCGTCAGGTCCGTTACCCGCTGAAGGTCGTGCATTCCGCTCAGCGTCGGCTCGGTTACCACCAGCACAAGGTCGGCGCCGGTGATTGACGCGATGACCGGACAGCCGATGCCCGGCGCGCCGTCGATCAGGACCAGGTCCAACTTGCGCTCTTCGGCGATTCTTTTCGCCTGCGTTCGAACGATGCTGACGAGTTTGCCGGAGTTCTCCTCCGCTACACCGAGGGCGGCGTGAACCATTGGCCCGCAGCGGGTATCGGAGATGAACCACTCGCCGTTAACCGCCGGGGCGAACTCGATGGCATTCTCGGCGCAGAACCAGGCGCACACTCCGCACCCTTCGCAGGCTACGGGATCGACGCGATACGTCTTTTCCACCTTTCCGTTGCCAGGCCCGTCGAAGTAGATTGCATCGAAGCGGCATATTTCTTCGCATTTCCCGCAGGCGGTGCAGTGCCCAGACTTTATCCGCGCGCGCGAGCCGCCGGAGAACTTTTCACGCTTGACGATGGTCGGACCGAGGACAAGATGCAGATCGGCGGCGTCCACGTCGCAATCCGCCAGCACAGCCTTATCGGCCAATGCGGCGAACGATGCGACAATAGAAGTCTTTCCCGTCCCGCCCTTGCCGCTGATAACAACCAGTTCTTTGGGTTTTGTTTCCATTTGCATGGCTATCCCTTCGATGATCCAGTGTCCCGTTCCGCAGACAAATCGCGAATGGCGGCATCGATGCTCTCGGCGGGATCATCTTCAGCAGCCTTGATCGCATCGATGGTTTTCTCGTTCACTTTTTTCTGCTTGTTGAAGAACCGTATCATGCGTTGCATGAAAGCGGCCTGCTCGGCCGGTTCCCTGAAATGCCCAAGCAGTTTGCGGACCCATTGCAGGTTGTCCGCCACTTCCTGCGGAATCCTCTCGCCGTCGTGACGAACGGCCTCCTGCGGACATACTTCGTGGCACTTGCCGCATCGGATGCAATCGTCTTCGTTAATGTCGGCGTAGTCGGAATCTTCTATGCTAATCGCCCCGACCGGACATTCCTGGATGCAGATTCCACAGCCCGTACACATCTCGTGATTTACCCATGGCACAGTTGGTTTCTCCTTTTCAATCCACTGATTCTTTA
>DAOVFI010000597.1 GCA_030673005.1 Planctomycetales bacterium | reverse complement strand
TCGACGCCGATGTCACGAACGTCGAACCATGATAATTCCGGGATTGTATCGGTTTGAGCGGGGGTATCCTGATCGGAAGGTTTTTTTGTTTCCACGTTTGAACTCCGAAAAACCGGTAGGGTGGTAGGGTGTGCAGGTTCTGTATCCTGCACACCGCGATTAGTAAATGGCGTTTGGTACCTGCCTGCCGGTAGGCAGGTGCAGGGAAAAGAACCTTCCGCACCCTACATTTACTTTCTCCGGCGTCGCAGTATTGCCGCAGCACCGAGCAAAAGCAAACTCGCGGAGGCGGGCTCTGGTATCGAGCCTTCGCCCTCGCCCCAATCGCCCAGGACCTTATCCAGATCGTCCTGCCCGACGAATCCGTCGAAGGACGGGTCGGCCGGTGAACCCACCACCACGTTATCGCCCCAGGAGCCAAGGATTATGTCCAGATCGTCCTGCCCGACGAATTCATCCAGGCTAACGTCGCCGGGAATGATCGCTATGACCGTGATGTTGTCGGCGCCATAGACGGGCATCAGCGTCATGTTCGCCACGGCGTCGTAACCGGTGACGGCGTCGAACGCCCCGCTGATAGTACCGGCTGTCAGGATAATGAACTCGTTATAGTAATCGGGCGTGTACGGTGCGATAAGGCTAAATTCCAGCGTCCCGTCCAGGTTTGCCGTACCGGTAACGGCCACCTGGTCGAATTCGGCGCCGGCTGCCGGACCGCCGATCTCTATCTGCATTATCCCGGCCGATGCTTGTGTGTAGTCGCCCTGGATGTTTGTAATGCCCGGCGAGGTTCCCGGCGCGAGCGTCCCGCCGTTGTTGGCCAGGTCGCCGGTGAACGTCCCGACGTGCAGTGTCCCGCCGGTGAAGTTGAACGCCGCCGACCCGTCCCCTGCGGTAATCGTCTCAGCCGTCAGCGACCCGCCCTCGAGGTTGACAGTGCCGTTCGAACCGCTCACCATCCCGATGGTCATTGTCCCTGCGACGCTGACTGCCCCGCCGGTGTTGATGCTCAGCACGCCCGTGCCGTAGTGGCCGACGTGGAGGTTGCCGCTGTTGGTCCAGGCCGAGCCGGCGCCGCTGACTATCGCCGTGCCCGATCCGGTGCTGTGAGACCCCACGAAGCCCCACGTGTTCGAGACTTCCCCGCCGTCGGTGATGCTCAGCACGCCCGTGCCGGAGTAGCCGACATAGAGGCTACCGCTGTTGTTCCAGGCCGACCCGACGCCGCTGACTGTAACTTCGCCGAACGATCCGCTTTCGTAACAGACGTAGCCGTACGTGTTCGAGACTTCCCCGCCGCTTGTGATGCTCAGCGCGCCCGTGCCGAAGTAGCCGACGTAAAGGTTGTCGCTGTTGTTCCAGGCCGACCCGGCGCCGCTGACTGTAACTTCGCCCGATACGCCACTGTCGTATCCCAGGTAGCCGGTCGTGTTCGAGACATCCGCGCCGCTTTCGACGGTCAGCGAAGCGGTGTTAGTGTCGGCAACTCTGAGGTTTCCGGAGATACTTGCAGTGGCGTTGTTGATAAGTGCCAGTGTCGGATTGCCCGTTCCG
>DAOVFI010000747.1 GCA_030673005.1 Planctomycetales bacterium | reverse complement strand
AGAAGGAACGAAACGTTTCCAGTTGAAAATAGGACATTGCCAACTGAGAATGAGGCGATTCCAATTGGAAATAAGGCGTTTGGATTAAAAAAAGGCAGAAGTATTGAAAAAAAGGCACATAGGCGCAAAGGGACAGAGGAGCGGTGTGAGTGCGAGAGTGCGGAAGTGTGGAATTTACGGTTTGACAGTACGACGGTTTCATAGTAGAACAGTAGAACAGTATAACAGTATCACTGTTTGACCGTATTACCGTATGACTGTGATACGCTGGGAAAAACATATGAACGAGAAAACCAAATAACCACATTTTACCAGAAAGGAAGGATTGAATCATGGCACGTTTTCCCGATAGAGAAGCAGAAATAAAGGCATTGGCACAGAATATTGTAACGGGTCTCGCCGCTAATGCGGCGGATTTCCCCACGCCGCCGGTCGCTTCGGCGGCCCTGCAGGCGCTGCTAAACTCATTCATCACACTCAGTGACGAGCAGGTGGCCGCTCAGGCCGCCGCCGAGCAGGTGACGGCGACCAAGAACGCGGGCATGGAGGAGCTGGTCACGGCTATGCGGGCGGACCTGCGCTATGCCGAGGATGCGGTCAACTACGACGATGCGAAACTAAGCGCCCTCGGCTGGGGCGGCCGGGCCGCACCGACCGCGCTGGAAGTTCCCGGTCAGGCCCGAGCGCTGGAGGCCCCGCAACAAGGCGAAGGATGGGTCTTCCTCGACTGGAAGAATCCGGCCGACGGCGGCGCCGTGGCAGCCTATAAGATCGAAAGGCGGGAACGGCCCGCAGGAGATTGGACGCTGGTCAGTATGGCAATCGAGTCCGAGGCCACGCTCAATACCCAGGAACGCGGCAAGGAGTGGGAATACCGCGTCATCGCCACGAACAAGGCAGGCGAGAGCGTGCCGAGCAATACGGTGGCGGTGGTTTTGTAAGGATTATGAACCACAGAGAACACCAAGAGCACAAAGAAAACTCAGTGTCCTCCGTGTGCTCTGTGGTTGGAAAATATGAAAATCACTCCAACTCAAATCATACACTCCGGTCCCGGTATCGACCTGTCGA
>DAOVFI010000752.1 GCA_030673005.1 Planctomycetales bacterium | reverse complement strand
GCAGCAAAGGCAAGCGCACTTGCAAGCTGATTTTTGCAGGTATTGATACTGCTCTTCGCCCCTGTAATCGCGTTCCGAATATCGGCTTCCGAAATCCTTTCGTCAAACTCTAACGCCATCTCAAACTCCTTTTCCCTATCTTTGTATCCTCGCGCCTTCGCCGCCGAGGCGTTCCTGCTCCCTGCGTTCTAACTGCAGCTCGATAAACGGCGTGAGCCGACCGAGCGACTTCATCGCCCAGGTCTCGCCGTCTATCATGAATGTATCCTCGATGCCGGGCGTACTCGCGGGATTCACGACCAGCACACCCATCTCGACCGTCTGAGTACCATCGTCGTAGACGCCCGGAATGATTTGATTAGGATGCCAGATGGCGGTGATGTCCACGGGCGTCCCGCCCTTGGGGTTATGAGTAACTGTCCGGCCATGTACGCGTGCGAGGTCATCCCACACGGCGCCCCGGGCCATCTGCTCGAACATGGTACCCACTGGAAAATCTCCGGTCAAAAAGCTAAGATTTCAAACCACGGATTTTATCGACTTTATAACCACAGATTTCACCGATTTCTCAGATTAAAACTTATGGTTCTTTTTTTTAACCAATTCTTCTTCTCTTCTTTTCTGTGTAATCTGTGTAATCTGTGGTTGCATCCTTCCTATGCCGCGCCCGAAAGGCCCCACCGTAATGCTGGCTAAAGCGGGGCCCAGAACAAGAAGAGAGGGAGCCTATGTTTCTATCCGCATCAAGTGCGCGAAAGGCGCGTCGAAGATTTTCTCTTCGACGTTCTGGCGGACCCGGTATATCTCGCCGCGTGCCTGCTCTTCGCGGTAGGATTCGGTAACCGTCAGGTCGCCCGCGTCCTCGGCCCACACCAGCGTCCGGCCAACGCAGGGTTCGGTCATTGCCTGGCCGTTTTCCGCGGTAACCGCCACCATCGCGTATTTGGCGTCCCAGACCTCGGCCCCGACGAACGACTGTCCCTCTTTCGCGGAGTCGTAAATCTGTCCGCCGACTACCAGCTTCGTGAGGCCGAAGATGGAGGCCAGCGCGCTGC
>DAOVFI010000712.1 GCA_030673005.1 Planctomycetales bacterium | reverse complement strand
GCCGGCCATCGAGGACGTTTCGCCGGAACGCCGGCGCGAAGATCGGCTCGATGCCGCCGGAGCAGCCGGCGATAATGCTGATCGTGCCGGTCGGCGCTATGGTTGTAACAGCCGCGTTGCGCATGGGGCGGTTATGGCGGGTATCCCACAGGCTGCCGGGATAGTTCGGGAAGCAACCCCGCTGTTCGGCCAGGGTTTCCGAGGCGGAATATGCCCGCTCGGTAAGGACCTTCGCAATCCGCTCGGCAAAATCTATTGCCGCGTCGCTGTCGTAGGAGATCCACATTTTCATCAGAGCATCGGCGAAGCCCATCACGCCCAGGCCGATCTTCCTGTTTCCCAGAGTTACCTTCCGGACCGGCTCGACGAGATAGTTATTGACGTCGATAACGTCGTCGAGCAGGCGGACGCCGATAGCGACCGTTCGGGCAAAGGCTTCTTCGTCGAATTGGCCGTCGCTGACGAATTTCGCCAGATTGATCGAGGCGAGGTTGCAGGCCTCGTAGTCCAGCAGCGGCTGCTCGCCGCAGGGATTGGTCGCCTCGATGAGTCCGAGTTTCGGCGTCGGGTTGTCGGCGTTGACGCGGTCGATGAAACACAACCCCGGTTCGCCTGTAGCGCAGGCGGCCGAGACTATCATGCTCCAGACGTCGGCGATGGTGTAACATGTTTCCTGTGGCGTTTCGGCGCTGCGAAGGTCCGCCAGTGTCGAAGAGGCGACGTCAACGCCGCGCGGGATGACGTAGCGCTTCTGAGTGCGGGGATTGATTACGACGTGAGCGCTGTCGGGGCGATCGGTCAGCGCGGAAAAAAAATCATCGTTAATTTTTATGGAAATATTAAAATTTTCAAACTCGCCGGGTCGGCTTTTTGCGGTGATGAACTTGAGAATGTCGGGATGAGTAACGTTCATCATTCCCATGTTGGCGCCGCGTCTGAAGGCGCCCTGCTGGATGGCGCGTGTGGCCTCGGAGAAAACCCGCCAGAAGGAGATTGGTCCGGAAGTCGCTCCGCCGCTGGAGGAAATGTAATCGCCGGTCGGTCGGAGCCGGTCGAAGGCAAAGCCCGTACCACCGCCGGCCTTCTGGATAAGGGCGGCGTTCTTGACCGATTCGAAGATGCCCTCGATGCTGTCTTCGACCGGAAGGACGAAGCACGCGCTGAGCAT
>DAOVFI010000622.1 GCA_030673005.1 Planctomycetales bacterium | reverse complement strand
GGCGGCGGTGGACATCAACCGGTCGCTCGAAAGCACCGTTACGATCTGCCGCAACGAGTGGAAGTACGTCGCCGAGATGGAAACGGACTTCGACGCCGACCTGCCGCCGGTCGTCTGCCTTCCGGGCGAACTGAACCAGGTGATCCTCAACCTGGTGATGAACGCAGCCCAGGCGATTCAGGAACTCATCGGCGAAAGCCCGGAGCAGAAGGGCGCCATCACGGTCGAAACGAAGTTGGACGACGAGTGGGCGGAGATACGCATCGGCGATACCGGCGGAGGGATACCGGACGAAATCGCCTCGAAAGTCTTTGACCTGTTTTTCACCACGAAAGAGGCCGGTAAAGGCACCGGACAAGGACTGTCCATCGCCCGCGATGTCGTCGTAACAAAACATGGCGGTTCGATTGACTTCGAAACGCAGGCAGGAGAGGGAACAACTTTTATCATCCGCCTGCCGATTAAACCGCCGGAAATGGTCGAAGATAACAATGTAAAGGAAGCAGCCAATGCTGCATAGTAACAAGCGAATCCTGTTTGTCGATGACGAGTCCAATTTCCTGGAAGGTTTGAAGCGAGGGTTTCACAGAAATCGCCGGGATTGGGAGATGGTCTTTCTCGACGATCCGGTCAAGGCACTGGACGAAGCTCGGGCGACGAGGTTTGACGCTATTGTAACGGACGTTCATATGTCCGGGATGAGCGGCTTCGACCTGCTTGAGGCACTCCTGGAAGACCAGCGGACCCGAGACGTCCCGGTCATCGTGCTGACCGGAATGGATGATCACGACCTCAAGCGGAAGGCTCTTGACCTTGGGGCGACGGACCTGCTGACAAAACCCGTTCACATGGAAGACCTCTCGGCCCGGCTCAACAGCGTGCTTCGTCTGAAGGCTTACCAGGACGAACTCAAGGCGTTGAACGCGGATTTGGAGCAGAGAGTCGAACGCCGCACGCATGACCTCAGGTGGGCGAGGCTTGACATTATCTGGCGATTGGCAAAGGCCGGCGAGTTCCGCGACGAAGAGACCGGAGAGCATATTGTCCGCGTCGGATGTTACTGTCGTGCCCTCGCAGAGCAAATCGAAATGTCCCGCGAATTCGTCGAGGCGATATTTCTTACCAGTCCACTTCACGACATCGGAAAGATTGGCATCCCGGACAGCATCCTTCTCAAGCCGGACCGGCTCACACCACAAGAGCGGGAGGTTATGCAGTGCCATTGCAAAATCGGCGCAAATATCCTGCTTGAAGAAGCAAATGGAATGAAGCCTTTCCTTGAATGGCAAAATGTACAGGTTCCATCAGGACATATCAGTTTTGAAAACAGGTTCATGATAACGGCCTCTTCCATTGCAATGCACCACCACGAAAGATGGGACGGTACGGGATACCCCAATGGTCTGGCGGGCGAAGACATCCCGTTAGAGGCAAGGATTGTCGGCATCGCGGACGTGTACGACGCGCTGCGGTCGGA
>DAOVFI010000247.1 GCA_030673005.1 Planctomycetales bacterium | reverse complement strand
GTGTGCCCGATGCAGTTGCCCTGCCCGGCGGTGGTTTCAAGCAGGATTTTCGTCCGTCCCCGCCGGCCGGCGACGATTTCGTTCAGCGCGGCGGCTATCAGACGGATACCTTCATCGGTTCGCTGCCGCGAACCGGGATGGAGCACCAGGTATTCGACCCCCAGCCGGCAGCAGCGATCGAGGTCTTCGCGCATCGCGGCGATGGACTTCCGGCGGATAGCGGCCTTACCGGCGAGATTCACCAGGTACGAGGCGTGTGCGACTACCGGACCGATCCGAAGCCGCCGGCGAACCTTGCGAAACTTCGCAACCGCCTCGGCGCTCAGTGGCGAGGCGCGCCACTGACGCTGGTTGCGGACAAATATCGCTACACAATCAAATCCGTATTCATAAGCCCCTTCAATCGCCAGATGCAGCCCCCCGGCGATGCTCAAATGAGAACCCAGTTTCATACGGATATGTTAAACGAACATCGCCGTTCCGGCGATGGCTAAACATATAAAGAGGCGCGCAAGCGCGCGTGGTGGTATAGTAGTATCCTGGTAATGTCGAAATCGTGTCGGACATTCGAGCATACCGCCGACCTGGGTCTGGAAGCCCGCGCCGATACTCCGGGCGAACTGTTCGAGGCTTTGGGCGAAGGGCTGGCCGGGGCAATCTGCCTGAGACAGACGGTCGCGATGCAAAAAACCGTTCACGTGCAGGTCGAGTCGGAAGATATCGAATCGCTGCTGGTGGATTTTCTTTCCGAACTGCTCGGGCTGTTCAACCTGGAAAAATTTCTCATCGCCGGCGTCCGTGTCGGAAAGATTGACGAGACCTCGCTTGCCGCAGAAGTAACCGGCGAGCCTTTCGATCCGGCCCGGCACGAATTGGGTGAAGAAATCAAGGCGGTAACGTATCATCAATTGAAGGTTGCCCGCGAAGGCGCCGGCTGGACCGGCAGGGTGATATTGGATATTTAGTACTTTATTACACCTGATTTTGAGGGGTGCCATGTTTTCGCCTGTAGCGTAGCGGAAGGCGTAAACATGCCTACTCGCTAAAGCGTGAAGGCATGCCACCCGACGAAGATGAGGATTACGATGATGAAGTGGATGAGCAGGAAAATGAAGAATCGGCCGGCGTGATGGAGCCGCTGCTATACGACCCGGGAGCACCGTCGCGGGCCGTGCTTCTGGACGAGTTGCCGGGAAACCCCAGAATCGATGAAAACGGACAGATTCGTCTGGACAGTCCTGCCAAAACGCTCCTGGCGCTGATCGTCCCGTCAGTGGTAATCATCGGGCACGGCTGTTATCTGCTGAGCCGGTTCTTCCGGCAGGGATAAATCATGGGCAAAGGTCAGACAATTCGCATCGAACAGATTGACGAGTATCGCTGGCGGATACCAAAGGAATCGCGCGAAGATATGCGCGTGGACGGGATAATCTACGCCGACGAGAAACTCATGTCCCACATTCGCGGCGAGCAGGCGGCAGAGCAGGTCGCCAACGTCGCGACGCTGCCTGGGATCGTCGGCGCATCGATGGCGATGCCGGACATCCATTGGGGTTACGGCTTCTGCATCGGCGGCGTAGCGGCGATGGACGTCGAGGCCGGCGGGGTCGTCTCGCCCGGCGGGGTCGGATACGACATAAACTGCGGCGTCCGCCTGCTGCGAAGCGATCTGAAGGCAGAGTCGCTGCGTCCGCGGATCAAGGGCGTTGTGGACCAGTTGATGCGCGACGTCCCCTGCGGCGTCGGCGTGGGCGGGCCGTTCAAATTCGGCGACGACGAACTGCGGAAAATATGCCTTGACGGCGCGAAATACCTGGTCGAGATAGGTCTGGCCGATGAAGAAGACCTGGTCGCCACCGAGGCCGGCGGCTGCCTGGACGGGGCCGACCCGGACGCCGTCTCACCGATCGCGTATCGGCGTGGGCGCGACCAGTGCGGTACGCTGGGGGCGGGAAACCACTTCGTCGAGGTCCAGGTAGTCGAGGAAATCTTCGACGCCCAGGCCGCCGCTGCTATGGAACTGGCCGTCGGGACCGTTACGGTAATGATCCATTCCGGGTCGCGCGGGTTCGGATACCAGGTCTGCGACGACGCCATAAAAACGCTCAGAAAAGCGCCGGAAAAATTCGGCATAGACTTACCCGACCGGCAACTGGTCTGCGCCCCGGTCAAAAGTCCCGAAGGTCGGCGATACCTCGGTGCGATGCGATCGGCCGCCAATTACGCCTGGGCGAATCGGCAACTGCTGGCTCACCTTGCCCGAAAGGCCCTGGCGCACCACCTGAAGGCGACGGTCGAGTCTCTTGGCCTGCGGCAGGTCTATGACGTAGCCCACAACATCGCCAGGATCGAGACGCACGAGGTTGGCGGAAGGCCGCGAAAATTGTGCGTCCATCGCAAAGGGGCAACGCGGGCGTTCGGACCGGTCTCGACAGGCTCACCACAGGCGGTTTCGACAGGCTCACCGCAGGCGGAAAGCGAAGAAATTCCCCGGAAATATCGCTCTATCGGTCAGCCGGTGCTGATTCCCGGCGACATGGGCACCGCCAGTTACGTGCTGGTCGGTGCGGACGGTGCGATGCGTGAGACGTTCGGATCGACCTGTCACGGGGCCGGTCGGGTAATGAGCCGAAAGGCCGCCGTCCGCGCCGCTGCCGGCCGGCATATAGAAAAAGAACTCGCCGCTTCCGGCGTCGTCGCCCGCGCCCGCGGGCGCAGAGGTCTGGACGAAGAACAACCCGACGCCTACAAGGACATACACAACGTCGTGGACGTAGTCGTCGCCGCCGGCCTGGCGCGGAAAGTCGCACGCCTACGACCAATGGGTGTGATAAAAGGATGATCCGATTGCGGATTGTGGATTGCGGATTTTTAAATAATTCGCGTAATTCGTGGACTGATTACGAGCCGCGACCGCCTGCCACGCCGTAGCCCTTGGCGAAGGCGGATCGGGGAGCGGTACATTGATTCGGGGAAAGTGTTCCTGACATTAGGCTTTGCAAAGCGGTTGCATCAGCCTATACTTATGATGTTTTACTGCGGATACTGAAAAAAATCCGCACAGATAAATGATATGGAGCGATTATGGCACTGGGTTTCTTTCGTCGCCGGCAGAAATTGGTTTTGATAGTGATGGTGCTGCTGATGGTGGCTTTTCTGATCCCATCGATGTTCCAGGGACTCGGCAGCGGCGGTTCTTCCAAAGAGGTGATTGGTCGCATTGGTGATAAGGAGATTACCATGTTGACCAGGCGGGCGGCGGGAGCAGATCTGGATCTGCTCAATACGTCGCTGAAATTGGGGCGGTTCACCCGGCCCCGGCGGGGCGAGGGAGCGTTCGTCGCCTTCCTGGAAGTCAATGCGGGAAAGGATTCGGCCCTGACCTGGGCGCTGCTGCTGGACGAAGCGCGGGAAATGGGCATTACCGTGAACGAAGATCAGATAGATGTATTTTTCGCCGAGTCGGGCCTTACCGACGAGTTGTATCAGCAGGAAGTAAGCAATCTGCGCCAGTCGAAGTATGGTTACACGGAAAAGCATCTTCGCCGGGCAGTGGCAAATTACCTGACGGTCATGACTGCGTTTGAGACGGCTATTGTGAAAACACCCGCCTCCCTGCCGGAATTACGCCACACCTTTGCCGATATGGAGGAACGTATCCAGCTGGCAATGGTTGCGTTCGAGGCGGATGATTACACCGCCGATATACCCGATCCGTTGGTTGAACAGATCGTCCCGTGGTTCAATAAGTATAAGACTTTCATCCCGCGTCACCCGTCCAACAAGACCGAATTCGGCTTCGGTTACCGTCGGCCCAACCGGGTGGACGTGGCTTATCTGTTTATCGACCGCGATAACGTTTCCCGGGCCGTCGAACCGTCCAAAGAGCAAATGGAACTTTACTGGCGGCGGCAGGGGGGCAGGATGAAAATTAAAGTGCCGATTCCCGCCACAGGCACTGTTCCGTCGGACTCACGGGCCGGTAAAAAACCGACCGGAAACACCGCGACGAGTTCGACCGGTCCAGCCGAACCGCCTGCGGAAAGCACCGCCGAACCGCCTGCGGTGAGCACCGCCGAACCGAAATTCCGTGAATATGTTACTGAAAAGTTCACCGAGGCCAGGCCGTATATTCGGCAGATACCAAAGTTGATGAACGATGCCTTCGAGAAAAGGATGAACGTTATTATCTCCCGCGCCAGGCAGGCGGTCGGTCGTTTCACCGATGCCGACGATGCTTACGCCGCCGCTGCCGCCGAGATGATACGTCCCGCCGACGCCCTTCTGCAGAGCCGGAAGGTTTCTGCGCTGCCTTTTAAGAAAGCGGCTTTGAAAGCGGTTATTGAAGAGCTCGAGATCCTCTCGAAAGTAAAGATTGTTTATCCCTTCGGC
>DAOVFI010000131.1 GCA_030673005.1 Planctomycetales bacterium | reverse complement strand
GCAAGGCATCTGTGATGTTTTTTTCGCTCAACTCAGCAGGCCCGACACGATAAGGTCGGACGCTTCGTCTTCGTTCAGTCCGCGGGCCATCAGGGTTTCGAGTTGCCGGGTATCGACGCTGCCGATGGCGGCCTCGTGGGTGATGTGGGCCTTGGGGTGATTGACCTCGACGATTGGAACTGCCTTTGCGCCGGCGCTGTCCTGGATGATTTCCTTGCAATCGACGTGCCCGCGTGCGTAAGCGGCGGTGGCGGTGAGTTTATTGTACACCTCGGCGCGTGCGTTGTCGCGCACCGCCACCCGGCTGGTCAGGACGCCCCGACTGCGCTGCCCGATGAGATGGCCTGTCTCGCGGATTTTAATGACGTCGTCGCCCCTGCCGCGAATCCTGGAGGTCATTTCCATGACGCTGTCAGGCCCGCAGGTGGTCTCGTAGTCGATGTCGATCACGCCGACCCGACCTTCAACCAGTTCGAATTCTGTCTTAAAACGCGCCCCGTCGGCCAGTTCAACCCGCGCCTTCGGGATAACCGTAACGCCGCCGGTCTCGGGGTGGATGTGCCGCTCGAAATACGTATAGCGAGCCTGCTCGCCGACGCGGATTTGCGCGTCCATCTCGTGCCTGACGTCTGTGGCGTTCGGAAAGACGCAATGGGCGATAACGTCTATCTTCGCACCGGCCTCGATATCGATGTCCATGTCGATTTTCTGAATCCCCGCCTCCTGTAGCAGTCCGAAGCACATGTGCACCGGTCTGGCGATGGCGGTTCCCTCTGCCACGGTAATGCGCAGTTTCACGCCGTCGGGCGCCTCCTGCACGTCCACGTCAAGCCCGGCGACGGTCCGGCTGCTGACAACCTTGTTCAGACCGATGACCAGGTGGGCCGTGTCGGCATCGTCAATGGCTGCGTGAATATTGGCGAATTTGATCAGGTCAAGACTGTCCACTTGGCGAAATCCCTTTCAACTGCGGCAGGTTCTTGTGGTCGCAGGGGATGCAACGGTCTTTGAAATATCGACTTATGTTCTCGATACTTCCCTTGTCCAGTATCTTTCCGCAGCACATCAGGAAGGCGTGCTCGGCCCAGGACAACACCTCCAGACTGTGCGTAATCAGTGCGACGGTCGTACCGCCGGACTTGAGCAGCGCGATGGCGTCCCTGATCCGCCGGAGGCTTTCGACGTCGATACCGCTGTCAGGCTCATCAAGCATGACAAGCCTCGGCCTCATCGCCAGGATTGACGCCAGTTCCAGTTTTTTGCGTTCTCCGCCGCTGAGGGTTTTATCGACCGCACGCGACATATACAGCAGCGGCGCCAGTCCCACCTTCTCCAGCACGTCGGCGACGGCGCTATCCGTCATATCGTCGGCGGCGGCGCGGATGAATTTCCTTACAGTCAGGCCCTCGAAGCGGGCAGGCTCCTGCCAGGCAAGCGTGATCCCCTTACGCGCCCGCCGGTCCACGGAAAGACCCAGGAGCGACTCACCTTCAAAAATCATCTCGCCTTCGATATCACGATACCCGGCCAGGCCCATGATCGTCGATGCCAGTGTCGATTTGCCCGCCCCGTTAGGCCCGACGATAGCGTGGACATAACCTTCCCACAGGTCCAGGCTCAAGTCGTTAAGTATCTTCTTATCGCCGTTGACCGACAGGCTCAGGTTTTTTATCTCCAGCATCGCCATTGAGTAATCCTTCGTGTCGGAACACAATTATCATTAACTCACTCAAGAAGCAATTATCAACCGGTATGATTCGCGGCACACCCTGCCCCCTGTGGGCTGGAACGGGAGAATCGACTCACGACTGACTTTTGAGGATTTCGCTCCGGCGATCCTCGGCGAACTGGTTCGTATAGAGTTCGTAATACCTGCCCGCCAGATGAATCAGTTCGGCGTGCGTGCCGGCCTCGACGACCAGCCCGTCCTCGATTACGAGAATCCGGTCGGCAGAGCGGATCGTCGAGAGGCGGTGGGCGATAACGAAACTGATCCGCCCGGCCAGGACCTTCGCAAGACCTTGCTGGATGAGTTGTTCGGTCTCGGTATCGACCGAAGAGGTGGCCTCATCCATAACAAATATCTGCGGATCGGACAGGATCGCCCTTGCAAAGGAGACCAGTTGCTTCTGGCCCGTCGAGAGTTTTGTTCCGCCTTCGCCGATCTGCGTATCGTATCCGTCGTCGAACTCCATTATGAATTCGTGGGCGTTGACGATTTTCGCGGCCCATTCTATCTGCCCATCATCGGCCCGGAGGTTTCCGTATCGGATGTTTTCGCGGATCGTCCCGCTGAACAGGTGCGGCGTCTGGAGGACGATGCCGAGGTTCGACTGGAGCCAGTGCAGGCTCCGCCGGCGGTACTCGACGCCGTCGATGAGTATCTCGCCGGCTGTCGGCTCGTAAAACCGGCACAGCAGGCTGACGATGGTGGTTTTTCCACCGCCGGTGGGACCGACCAGAGCGATGGTCTGGCCGGAACTGACGGAGAGGTTGAAGTCCATCAGGACGTCCTTGCCCTCTTTATAGGCGAAGCCGACGTTGCGAAACTCGATCGAGTCGATGCGTTCGGCCAGCCCGTCGATGGCCGTTTCCGCCTGCGGGGCCGTTGCGCTTTGTTTTTCAATTTCTGCAAGAACCTCGGGCGAATCGGCGATTTCCGGTTCCGTCTCCAGCAGTCCGGTAATTCGTTCGGCCGCCGCCTGAACGGCCTGGGCCTCGGCGAAGAGCCTCGCCAACTCGTGTATCGGGAACATGAAGAGACCCGTGTAAGAGATAAACGCAATCAGCATGCCTATCTTATTCGAGTCGGCGACGACCTCCACGCCGCCCAGCCACAGCACCAGTCCGCCGGCGATGCTGCCCAGCGAAAGTATCATCGGGAAATACATCGACGACAATATGGCGTTGTGCACCGATGCGCCGAACATCTCGCCCGTCAGGTCGGTGAACTCGCGAAGGTTTTCCTCTTCGCGAACGAGCGTCTTGGTGGTTCGCACACCCATAATGGACTCGCTGTAGGAGGCGGTAATATTGGAATTAATCCTGCGAACCCTGCGCGAAGCAGGCAGCAGGTGCTTCTGAAATATAAAACTCAACAAGATCATCGGCGGAAGCACCGCCAGGACGTACAGGGCAAGTTGCCGGTTCAATACGAGCATGACCACGGCCACGCCTATCAGCGTGCAGCCGCCCCAGACAAGGTCCACCGTGCCCCATGCGATGATCCTGCTGAGCCGATCGCAATCGCTCGTCATACGGGCCATCAGCCAGCCTACGGGCCTTCGATCGTAATAGGAAAACGACAGTTCCTGGAGCCGGCGGAAACCGGCGCGGCGAATGTCGTGGGCGACACCCGTCGAAACCCTACCGGCCAGACGGATCATCGACCAGAAACACACGCCCGCCAACAGCGCCAGGCCACCGTACGCCAGGACCCAAAACCACAATTGCATCTCGGCGCCGTTCCTGACGGCGTCATTCACAATACCGCAATAAATCAGCGGAAAGACAGCGTCAATCCCGGCCACTATCAACGCAACGGCGGCCAGCATCGCCATGTAGCGCTTGTGCGGACCGGTGAAACTGAAGACCTTCATCCAGACCGACCACTTCAGTTGCCCGACGTATTCTTCCTCTTCCAATCTGACTGCCTGGGTTGTCATTTTTTCGTATCCCGTAGCTAGTAGCCAGTAGCCCGTAGCCAGTAGCCGGCTTGCCACGCCGTAGCCTTAGCGAAGGCGGGTAACCAGCAAAATAGGGTGTAGTTATTATCGCAAATCGTATCCGCAAGGATTTAAGATCGGCTAACCTTTCGTAATCGCCTTCTGCTTTTGCAGGTAGGCAATGTACCCGTTAAGCAATTTCAGGATTCTGACACCATCTTCGGCCTTCAGTCTTTCCAGATGCTCTGCTTCAGCGTAGTTCTCATCGATGCAGACGTTGATATGTTCAATTAGTTCCAGTAGCGAGCCTCTGGAGTGTCTGCAAAACTGGGTGTTTTCCTGCCAGTGGTACCGACCATAACCTTCGGCGATATTGCTGGTCAGAGAAACGGCTGCACGACGCATCTGTTGTGCGAGAGCGAATTTCTCTTCGCCTGGCAACATCTCGGCCAACTTGTAAATCCGCTTACGAAAAGCCCTGGCTGCCTTGTACACCTCCAAATCTTCAAAGCCAAACGGACTAGCGTTCTCACCATACTGAGACATCTTCTGTTTCATCCTTTCCACAATCGCCCAGATCGTCTTCCTGATATCAGAAACACTGCTCACCGGCTACTGGCTACTGGCTACCGGCTACTGGCTACCGGCTACCGGCTACTTTTTTTCCACCTTCACCAAATCGTCCTCAAGGTAACTTTGTATTTCCCACAACCGGCGATATAGGCCCGGCTGCTTCAGCAGGCTCTGATGCGTACCGGTTTGCACGATCCGCCCGTCCTCGAGCACAATGATCATGTCGGCGGCCATGAGCGTCGAGAGGCGGTGGGCGATTATGAGCGTGGTGTGCCTTCCGTGGCGCCGGCGAAGGGCGCGGAGAATCATATTCTCGGTCCGCGTATCGACGCTGCTGAGTGCGTCGTCGAGGATGAGGATTGGCGGGTCCTTCAATATCGCCCGCGCCAGGGCGACGCGCTGCCTCTGCCCGCCGGAAAGCGTTACGCCTTTTTCGCCGACGACGGTGTCGTATCCGCTGTCAAAGTCGGAAATTGCATCGTGTACGCACGCCGCCGAAGCGGCCTCGACCATCTCCTTGTCATGCGCCGCCGAGCGGGCCAGTTTGATGTTCTCACGCAGGCTCCTGGAGTAAAGGAACGGCTCCTGCAACACCACGCCGATCTGCGAGCGGACGAACTTCCTTTCCATGTCGCGCAGTTCCCGCCCGTCCAGGCGGATCGATCCGTCCCGATAGTCGTACAGGCGCAGCAGCAGATTAATCAACGTGCTCTTGCCCGATCCGCTCGGTCCGAGGATCGCCAGCGTCCGTCCCGGCTCGACGTGCAGCGAAACATTGTTGAGAACCGCTGTTTCGTCGCCGTGCGAGAAACTGACATTCTCGAAAACGATGTCGCCGCCGGCGCGTTCGGTCGGTCCGCCGACGTCGGTCACCTTATCGGCGTGGTCTTCGCGTTCGGCGTCGAGGATTTCGCTGACGCGCCCGATGGAAACCATCGCCTTGCCGAGTTCGGCCATGATTTTTCCCATCCGCCGAATGGGCCAGAGGTACATGTTCACGAACATGAAGAAGGCGAAGAACGTCCCGACGCTTATCGTCCCGACGGCGATATAATACCCACCCGCCATAAGCACGATACCCACCTGCGTCATTGACAGCACGTCCGAAAGCGGCCAGAACCACGCCATAACCCGCATCAGTCGGCGCCAGCGATCCCGGTATCGGGCGTTCTTTTCGGCAAATTTCTCACACTCGAACTCCTGCCGGGCGAATGCACGAACCACGCGGATGCCGGTAAGGTTCTCCTGAAGCATCGCGGTCATCGCGCCCTCTGCCTCGTCCATCTGCTTGAAGACGCTCTTGACCTTAATGAAAAATGCTATCGAAAAGACCAGGATCGGGCCAAGCAGCACAACGCCCAGAAGCGCCATTCGGACGTTCATGGCGAACATGATCGGCACCGCCACCGCAAGCATGACGCCGCCGCGACCGATTTCCACCACGTGCATGGCCAGGAACATGCGGATTGTCTCGACGTCGCTGCTGCATCGCTGCACCAGGTCGCCGGTCTCGGCCTTGTCATGATAACTGCACGGCAGGCGCTGAAGGTGGTCGTAAAGCCGGCTGCGCAGACGGCGGGCAATCGACTCGGAGGCGATAGACGCCCACCTGCCCTTCAGGTACATAAACAGACCGCCCACCGCAGCCAGACCCACAACGACAAGCGCGGGAATCCACAGGCGGCTGACCAGCAGGTCCCGCCCGCCGATCCGCTCGACGAAATCCTTCACGAACTGCGGAGCGTGAAGTTCCTTACCGGCTATAACGAAGTCGATCGTCGCGCGCCCGATCAGCGGCGGCACAAACGCGACCGCAGCCGAGATCACCATCGCCGCGATGGCTGCGCCGTACCGCATGCGCTGACCGGCCATCAACCCCCACAAAACTTTTCCTTTGCTTGACATGAGATTGACCATTCTTCTTTGTAACCGTTCAGGCCTTTGCAACCGTCGCAGAAGAAAAGAGCAAGTCAGGCACACAAAATGAAAAAACAATTCATCGGGCTACTCCAGGCTCTCGTCTCGGCGAAGCGAGCCGTAGCCGGGTCGCCCTGACGAGTCTTCTGGAATTGTTTTTTCATTTCCCCGTCGCCTAACGGGTGGCACGGTCAAGTCGGAGACTTGGCCGTGGTGGGCGCCATCACGGCCACGCCGCACGGCGTTCGGCTTGACCGTGCCACCCGGGGGGGGGTAGTATTTATCACTCCAAACAGCCGGAGTGATAAATACTATGTGTGCCTGACTTGCTCTTTTCTTCTGCATTGGGTTGAACTCTTACTGTTCGCCTTCGTTTCCCACCTACTTCAGTGGGATCGCCCACAGTTCGTTGCCCGGAACCGTAACGTAGTGGAGCGTGTTTCCATGAATCTGCGGGAATCGACATATCCCCTTCTTGAGCGTCCGGAGAGGCTTGAACGACACGGGCCTGTCGGTCAGAGTGAGGATGCCGACGGAACTGCCTACGGATGCATAGACCTTGCCATCAGGCCCGACGGTTACGTAACCCGGGCAGACGTTCGGG
>DAOVFI010000164.1 GCA_030673005.1 Planctomycetales bacterium | reverse complement strand
GGAACCCTCAGTTACCGTGAGTTGGTCCATCTCGAGATCGACGCCTTTGTGGGCAATTTCTACAAAATCGATCATTGTCGGGCGGAGCAGCACGTCGGCGATCCGGTTTCCGCCGATGATCATCGGACAGATTACGCGCGTTGCGCCGGCCTTGGTCAGCTTGTCCTGGGTGGGCGCTTCCTGTGCCCGGGCGATGATCTGAAGAGACTCGTTTAATCCCCTTGCAGAAAGTGTCAGGAAAGCATTGGCCGCATCTTCGGCCAGTACCGCCACAAGGGCCGACGCCCGTTCTATTCCCGCCGCAAGCAGCACACTTTCCTCCTGGGCGTCACCAAGCAGGTACAGCATCTCCTCCTGCTCCGCCGTTGCGGTCTGCTCGGGCGAGTTATCCACAACGACTACCTGTCTCCCGCCTTTGACTAAAAGATCCGCTATCCGATGCCCCATGCGCCCGTAACCACAGACAATTACGTGCCCCGATAAGGATTCTATTTTACGTTCCAATTGTCGTCTCCCAAGAATGCCCCTGATCCTTCCCTCCACAACCACAGCAACCACCAATGACAGGGCCACGGCGCCGGAAACAATACCCCCGATGATGGTAAAAATGGTCCAGAGCCGCCCTGCTGATGATAGTTCTCCACCTACTTCGAGGAAGCCTACGGTCGTAATAGAGATAACCGTCATATACAAGGCGTCAAGCCAGGTGTAGTTCGGTTCAATAAGGTAGTAGCCCAGGCTGGAGATAATCACAAAGGCGATTAAGGCCATAATTGCCATGGCGATATTTCTGTAATTCACCTGTTCCCGGCGGGGTTTGGATGTGACCGCAATCATATCTACGGGATTATAGTCTGATCGGGCCGTGATGTGAAATTATGAGAATACGATTTCTAATCTTTTTTACGGCTCTTCGCAACGATACTGACAATATAGTCCACGACGCCGTTGGCCGCAAAGCGACAAATCCAACTTGGTCAGGAGCAACGTGTTTCTTTTATTTACTAATTTTTATTGAGGAGAACAGAAAATAAAGAGTAGTAGTTATAAGTGCTGTTGATTGATTGACAATCGCAGCTTGGGATCACGTAATTGTTGAGGACTGTTTATGTTACAGCGATTTATATCAAATCGGAAAAGTGGAAAACCTGTTTGCCGATTCCGGTGCAGCAGTGTTCTTATACGGTCTTGGATGCCCGATGGGCCTACAGCCGGAAGGGCGGGTTTCATTTTTGTTAATCATGCCGGCGTCTATAAACAAGATTGCCAACAGTTTTTCCGCATTACGGAAGCAGCTCCGTGTCTGTTACGGATTGGTGGTGGCGAAGGTTTAAGAAAACAGCGCGATTGATACAGGTAGAGGAAAAATGTGTCGCCTGAGGAATCAGAGTTTCCTGAATCAGTTGCTTACCGCTATGAGGATTTTATTTCCTGTGTGAGATGCTCGAGCGTGGCATGGAGGGACACGTTTTTTTGGCGCAGGTTTTTTATTGTTCGGTCGGCATGGAGGACGGTGCTGTGGTCTCTGCCGCCGAAGTATCCGCCGATTTCCTCGAGGCTATGGCGGGTGAGGCTTCTGGCGAGGTACATGCAGACTTGGCGGGGGAGACTGATAGACTTGTTCCGCCTACGACCCTGAAGGTCGGCAAGGCGGACGCCGTAGTGTTTTGTTACCGCGTTGACAATGTCTTCGACGGCTACCTCGCCCCCCATGACCTTATTGTCGGCGCCGAGGGCCTCTTCGGCCAGGGCGAGATTCATCGGGCGGTCCAGCACCTGTGCGAGCATTGCGATCTTGGTGATGGCGCCTTCCAGCTCGCGCGTATTTGAGTCGATAGTGCCTGCGATGAAGCAGACGACGTCGTCGTCCAGGCGGATTCCGCGTGCGGCGGCTTTTTTCCGAGTGATGGCGGCCCGCGTCTCGTAGGACGGGCGATCTATGCCCGCCACCATCCCCCAGTTAAAACGGCTGATCAGGCGCTCCTCAAGGTGCGGTATCTCTCCGGGCGGGCGGTCACAGGAGAGGATTATCTGCCTGCGCGCCTGGTAAAGGGTGTTGAATGTGTGGAAGAACTCTTCCTGCGTCTGTTCGTGGTTGGAGAGGAACTGGATGTCATCGACGACCAGTACATCGGCGAGCCTGTAGCGGTAGCGGAATTCGTGAAGCCGACCGGTCTCGATCGCCTCTATCAGGTGATTGACGAAGGTCTCACAGGACAGAAAGGAGATCCTTGCTTCAGCCTGCCTGAGGACGGTCAGGCAGGTGGCCTGTAGCAGGTGCGTCTTGCCCAGCCCGGCGGCGCCGTGGATGAAAAGCGGGTTATACGTCCTTCCGGGCGATTCAGCCACAGCCACACACGCTGCGTGGGCAAGGCGATTGCTGGGGCCGGTGACGAAGGCGTCGAATGTATATTCTTCGTTGAGGGGCGGCTCGGAGTCCGCGCGGTCGGTTGCAGACCGCTCGTCGGCGGTATCGGCTTGCTGGACGTCGGGGCCGACCGAAAAGCAAATGCTGATGAGTCGTCCGGTTGCAGCCTGGGCGGCCTCGGCGAAGAGCCTTGCGGCGTGTTGACGACAGTACGCCTGCTCTTTCGTTCCGGGTGCGAGTATCTCAAGTTGCCCGTGCTCGAGTTCGTTCGGCTCAAGGCTCGAGAACCACGGACGAATAATCTCCCGGCCGTGGGCGATTACGTACTGAATAATCCCTTGCCAGAGCTGTGGCTCAACGTTGCCCACGAAGCAGTCCCTTTTATCAATTTTTCATCCCCGGTCGGCAAAGACCGGAAAATCGTACTCGTAAAAGCCCAACGACAGGTCAACCACTCTTGAGAAGCAAACGAATCGTCCATGATGAAAATGGGAAAGGGCGAATCCATACCCCGGTGCCGCCGTCCATGACAACGAGGCCGAGGATAACACGCGATCCGAAACCCGTCAAACATTTAACCGAAAATTCGCGCAAAAAGGGTGCCGCAGCCTTATCGGCTTCCCGGAGATAACTGGTTGCGGTAGAGTTGCCGGTACGGATCGCAGCGGTCCAGCAGTTCGGCGTGCGTGCCGGTGTCGATGATTTCGCCCGCCAGCATCATCGCGATACGGTTGGCCTCCAGGACGGTCGATAGGCGGTGCGCTATCAGCAGCGTTGTCCGGCCTTTTTTAAATTCCGCGAGCGCCCGGTGTATTTTCTGCTCGCTGTCCGGATCGACCTGGCTGGTAGCCTCGTCGAAGATGAGGATGGCCGGGTCGCGGATGATCGCCCTGGCGATGGCGATCCTCTGGCGTTGTCCGCCCGAGAGTGTCGAGCCGCGCTCGCCGACCATCGAGTCATATCCGTCCGGCATTTCGGCGACGAACTCATCGACGAAGGCCTTTCGCGCGGCGTCGGCGATTTGTTCGGGCCTGGGGCGCCGCTTCCCGTAGGCAATATTTTCGGCGACGGTGGCGTGGAAGATAACCGCTTCCTGCGTAACAAGTCCAATCTGTCGGCGGACGGACCGGATGGAGCAGCCGCTTATATCAACGCCGTCGATGAGCACCTGCCCGCCGGACGGGTCGATCAGGCGGGGCAGGAGCGAGACCAGCGTAGTCTTCCCGCAGCCGTTAGGTCCGACAATGGCCAGCGTCTGCCCGGCGGGAATGGTCAGGTTGACGCCCTTGAGCGTATTGTCTTCGACGCCGCTGTAACGGAAGGTTACATTGCGGAACTCGATGCAGCGGCTGTGGCGCCGAAGCGCCGGCGCGCCGGCGCTGCGCGGTTCCTGCGAGCGGTCCTGCAGCTCGAAGACGCGTTTGGCGGCGGCGTCGGCTCGCTGGAAGCGCGTATTGACGTGGGCGAGTTTGCGGATAGGATCGAACATCGCCGCCAGACACGCCATCAGCGCGAAGAACCGCTCCTGGCTCATGAATTCCGGATGCCTGATGACCCAGTAACCGGCCACGGCGATCGCGCCCATCGCGGCGGTTATCCCCAGCGCCTCGACCGTCGGCGAGGTGGCAGAATCTATCGCCGCCATCCGCTGCTGCTGGGTCAGCAGCGCGCGATTGACCCGCAGGAACCGCCTCCGCTCGGCCCCTTCCATAGTGTAGGCCTTGACTACGCGGATGCCGGTGAGGGTCTCCTCCAGCACGCCGAGCATCGAGGCCCAGCTCTCCAGCGCCCGCCGCGAAGCGCGTTTCATGATCTTTCCGAATTTGCGGATTACGAAGAACGCCGGCGGCCCGACCACCATCGTCAGCAGCGTCAGCCGCCAGGAGAAATACATCGCCACGGCGAACGCACCGAGAAGCTTAGCCGGCTCGACGAGGGTCTTTCCGAACAGTGTAACCTGACCGCGCGCCAGTTCACCGGTGTCCTGAATGAACCGACTCATCGTGTCGGTAACACCCTGTTCGGAAAAAAACGTCGTCGGCAGGTGCAGCACGACGTTGTAATTGTCGCAGCGCAGGTCCATCAGTCCGCGATAGACCGCCGACTGGACCAGGTACTCCTGAACGACACGGAACGCATCCCGCAGGAGGGTGATGAGAACCCCAAAGCCCAGGAGAATGAGCAGCAGCGTGTATTTGTCTTCGGGCAGGTTCGCCGCCAGGGCGCAGAGTATCCGGCTGGAGCGGCCGGGCTGTTCGGGCGAGGCAATCTCGACGATCCTCCCGGTTCGCGTCTGCGAGTCGTACACCGCCAGGCGGAGGCTCTGTCCGTCGGGGCTTTTACTGATGATCTTCGTCAGTTCGTATGCGCTGAGGAATTTAGGTCGGCCCGTTTCGTCCGGCACGCCGACGAGCCACTCGGCCTCTTTTACGCCGGCCCGACCGGCAGGGCCTTCACCGTCCAGCTTCACCACGTCAAGGACGCGAGTGAGGATAAGCCTTTCGTCGCCGAATTTGTGTTCACCCCGGATGGTGCGGGCGACGGTCTTTATGACGAGGCGGTCTTCAGTCGCAGATCGCCACGCCCAGCCGTGGAGGCCCTCTTCGGAGATGAGTATCTTCATGCCCGGAAGCAGCGCTCCAAGACCGCCGGCCCAGAAAACCGCTATCAGCATCACGCATCCGACCGCCACGCCCAGGCGGACGCGATAAGGCCAGAGATACCTGATTGACCGAAAAAAGTGCCTCATCAATAAGACCGTTCTAGTTCAGGGAATATTTCGCGGAGCAACAGCATACCAACCTTGAGTTTATACTTCCAGCGCCGCCGCCGAGGCGCACGTTATAGAGACGTTGTCCCAGAGCAGTTTGGCGTTGGCGTTCCGCCAGAGCAGTTGTTCGCATCGGGCCAGTTGGGTGAGTATTTCCGCCGTTGCCTCCGGTCCGAAGCGGGCGGCTATTTTTTCGATCTCGCCGGACTGGTCGGAGTGGACGAGATTGCCTCCGGTCCGGCAGGCAAGCGACAGGGCGTCGCGATAGATGCTGACGATAATGTCCAGTATCGTCTGACCGGCCTGGCGACCGGCCAGAGTCTTGGATAGTTTTTCGTCTCGCCTAACGAGTTTTCGCGAAATTTTCTCGGTGGTTTTTACCAGCATCTCAGTCAGGTTCGCGCCGGGCGAGTCCGGCAGGGTTGAGAGGCGCTCGAGCAGCGTCTTTTTGAATTCGTACAGTTTTTCATCGGCCCGGTGCTTTGCAGGGCCTATCGCCCCGCCCGTCATCGCCGCCCAGAAGTGCGCCTCGTCGGGCTTGACGCCTTCTTTGATAAGGCTCTCTGCCGTGAAGTCGAGCGGCAGCGGCCCGAAGCGGACCAGCCGGCATCGGCTGCGGGTCGTCGGCAGCAGGCGGGCGGCTGACGTGCAGATAAGGATGATCGTTACACCGGCCGGCGGCTCCTCAAGCGTCTTTAGCAGTGCGTTCTGGGCGGCGGGACTCATCATCTCCGCCTGGAGGACCACGAAGACCTTTCCACG
>DAOVFI010000727.1 GCA_030673005.1 Planctomycetales bacterium | reverse complement strand
GCCCAGAACGCCGTTGCTGACGTAGGTGTCATACTCCAGCGTCGGGAACGTCGGGAAAAACGCCGGGAGCGGCGAAAGAATACCGCCCACCGCATCCTGATAAATCATTGAAGCCATTTCAGGACTCTCAGGTTCCACGATCAGCACCGCGCTCATCCAGTCCGAAGTCGTGTTGATTATGACGTCATTGTAGATGTAGCCATCCATTTCGGTAAGCGGAACCGGATTAGATTCGATTCTCATCGTGATTTCCGCCGATGCCACACCAGCAACTGCCATAACTACCAGAAGTACCGCTAATTTTCGCATCTGTATTCTCCTTTCACTGTAGGCCGGGACGGAACGTAGTGGAGTCCCGGCAATTTCCTTCTCGTTGAGAGAATTCTCCATTTGTTCTACTGAGTTGCCGGGACTTCGCTTCGCTTCGTCCCGGCCTACCATAATTACCTTTTTCGTCTGATCAGCGCCAGACCACCAAGGCCCAGCAGAACCAGCGAGGCTGGCTCGGGAATCGCGCCTGCGCCGCTCTGGCCCCAGTCGGAAAGAACGATGTCAAGGTCGGCCTGTCCGACGAAGTCATCGGCAGACAGGTCTGCCCCTATTGCCGCTTCCGGCAGGCTCTTTCCCCAATCGGCGAGGACAACATCCAGGTCCGCCTGTCCGACAATGCCGCCGCTCAGGTCGGCGTCGCCATAGACGGTGCCAAGCATAGTAAGAACCAGCAGATCAAGGTCGTCCTGATTGATGATTCGGTTGCCGTCCAGGTCGCAGGACAGGTCGGTGAAGACTGCTTCGTTAATATTGTCCCAGTCCCAGCCGGCTGTGCCGTCGTCGGTGGTGTCGGTAATGCCCAGGTTGGCCGCACCGAGGGCTTTTCCGTTCAGGACTCTCTGGAGGTAAGCGATGTCGTAACGGTCGATCTTCCCGTCTGCGCCGTTGGGCGCTGCGCCGGGCGTCGCGCCGAACAGCGGTGACGCCGTATCGCTTCCGGCAAGGTCTGCGCGTGAGTAACCGGCAGCGTAAGCGCCGCAGGACATCGTTGTTCCGAAAAAGTTGCCGCCGGAACCGGCAGCGTTATCTACAGCCACGAACGCTGCGTTGCGATCGAGGTTGCCGCCCACGGCCAG
>DAOVFI010000244.1 GCA_030673005.1 Planctomycetales bacterium | reverse complement strand
GACGCCAGGCGGAAAAGATGCCTGTGGTCAATGTATTCCTCGCTTAACGTACAGATACGGGTTATCTCCTTATCGACCGAGATCCGCCAGACCGAAGGCCCCGAGCAAAAATATGCGGCATCGCCTTCCGGGGTAACCATGGGGCTGACCTCGCAAAACTCGGCCTCGGGAAGCAGATGAATCCGCGGATTGTCCGGATCCATGCAGACTGCGCCCAACACCTGGTGCTGCGCCGGTGGAAAGGCGGCATAAAACCACAACCACTTCTCATCCGCCGACAGGTTCGGATTCGTAAAGTAGAACGACTGCTGAACCGGCGCGACGCGCTTGGTGAGAATGTAACTGTCGATCCCGCTGTCCGGGTCCGTCCACTTCTCAAAGAAAGGATGTTTCGACAGTATATCTTTCATAAAGCGTCTTCCTCTAAACTCGCGGATTGCTCGTCAGTCGTAGGGTGCGGCAGGTTCTGTTTCCTGCACACCCTACCACTGTTAAAATCACCTACCACCCGCTTTTAGGCGATAGACCTGCTGAATTATCGCTTCGGGCGAATCGAGTTCCGGCGCGACGGCGACGACGCGCTCGACCAGAGCGGCTGCGTCGGCGCGGCGTTCGCCGAGTTGGACCAGCACGGCGATCGCCTCTGCGGCGGATTCGGGGATTGGGGCTTCGTCGGCGCCGGCGAGTTCGCCGGCGAATTCATCCACACGCCCGCTCAACTCCGCGATAATCTGCTCTGCGGTGCGCCGGCCTATCTCCGGCAGGGCAATAAGGAATTTTGCATCCTTATTGGCAATGGCGGCGGCTACTTCCATCGGCGAGCGGACAAGGGCGCGCAAGGCCTTGCGAATCCCGATGCCCTTGACAGTCGTGAACAGGCTGAAGAAGTCGCGGTCGGTTTCGTTCATGAAGCCGATCAGCCTTGGCGTCTGGACGCCGTGAGACGGATTACCCTCGAAGTAATGGATCGTATGCAGCACGACGTCCTGACCGATGCGTCGACCAAGCCGCTCAATATCACATGCCGGTACGAGAACTTCGTACCACAACCCGCCGCCAAGGTCGATCAACGCCGACGAGCCGGTAATCTCTTCTAACCTGCCTGAAATTCTCGCAATCATAGTCCACAATCCACGAATTACACGTGACTCAAGATAGTCCACGAATTACACGAATTACACGAATTTTTTAATAACAGAATATTGCCAATGTCGCATTTCTTATAACTTCCGGCATTCCTCTGTCGGTTGTCATTTTATATTCTTTCTGTCTTGTAACACTTCAGCCGTTTGCAATGATTAGTCCCGTAAGGTCGGGGTAACGGCGATGACGTAAAGTCAAGCCCCATAAGGGGCGCCTTAACTTACGCAGATATAAACTGTTACTCTGTCTTTTTGTTTTTTTATAAATTCGTGCAATTCGTGTAATTCGTGGACTATTCTGTCCACCCCTGCCTGCCCCAGACCTTGCGAGCGAAGGTTTTTGCTTCCTCGGAAGGCTGAATATCTCCGAGTATGCTGGGTTTTGGCTGTCCCTGTCCTGCCAGGGCGGGATCCGGCGACCAGTTGTCGGCCTCGAATTTCTTTCGATCTTCGTCCTTGCGGAAATCCGGCACATCGACTGGTACGCCGCCCTTCAGTGCCGATTTGTATGCGAGTATCCCGACGATGCTCATCTGAACGCCGCGATAGACGTCCAGGTATGGCTGCCGTCCGGTGCGGATCGCTTCGGCGAAATGGAAGTTGGTGAAGAAATCGGCGCCGCCGTGGCCGGTTTGGGTTGCGTCCTGATGATGCTCGGGGAAATCGGGCAGGTAAATCCGCTCGACCGGTTCGCTCCGATCCTTGTCGAAGGTCGCCCGGTGCAGGCGCAGCATGTTGGTGTTCATTACGCGGAGGCTTTCCATAAGGCCCTTGTTGCCGTGGATGCGTGTGCAGAGTTGATGTCCTCGCAGTGCGCCGTGGAGCGATTTGACAATTGCGCCGTTGTCCATCTTCATCATGATGACCGCAGCCGTGTCGTGCCGGCTGGTGGACATCGTCTGTGTCGGGTCGTCGTAGTCATAGGGGACGATGAAGGCGTTGACCTGCACCGGCCAGGTGTCCGTGATGTACATGACCGGCGCGATCGAGTGCGTGCAGTAGTAAGTGGCCGGGATCCAGTTGCGCCAGTGGTTCCAGCCGACGCTGCGGGCGAGTTTCACCTCGGCAGGGTCCGGGTGAACATACTCGCATTCGCCGTAGAGAAACTTGCCGATAACGCCTTGACGGTAAAGGCGGCGCATCTCCTGGTTATAGACAAAATAGGCGCAGTTCTCGGCGAACATGTATATCCTTCCGGTTCGCTCCACAGCACAGACTAACTCCACGCCCTCGCCGAGCGTCCCGCAGGCGGCGCACTCGCTCATCACGTGGAAGCCCGCGTCCATGGCCTTGACGGCGAACGGCACATGCTCGTGAAAATAGTTGGCCAGAATCACCGCGTCCATCTCGTGGGTGAGGAACTTATCGTAATCGGTGTAGGTTGTAACACCGAACTTCTCGCCCGCTTCGGTGAGTTTATCCTCCCACACGTCGCACAGGGCCACCAGTTCCATCCCCGCCGCCTCGGCGCTACGGGCAAAACTCATCCCGCGCATGACCCCAACTACACCTACGCGAATTTTCCTGTCAGTCATTTCTTAATTCTCTTCTTTATATTTGTATCTTTGTAATTCGTGAAATTCGTGTAATCCGTGGACTGTTTTCCCGCGCACAGTGCGATGGCCAATGCATCGGCGACGTCGTTCGGCTGAGGCAAGTCCTTTAGTTTGCAGACGGTTTGTATCGCCCGCTGGACCTGCTGCTTGGAGGCGTGTCCGTTGCCGGTCAGCGACCGTTTTATCGCCGTCGCCGGAAGGTCGAGAACCTTCACGCCGGCGGCGGCGCACGCCAGCAATATCACCCCGCGTGCGTGGCCCATCAATATGGCTGTGTGCGGATGGCGGTAGTGTGCGTAGAGTTTCTCGACGGCGGCAAGGTCGGGGGTCAATTCTGCGAGAATTTCCGTCAGGTCGGTATGGATTTGCGCGATTCGCCCAGCCAGGTCGCTCTTGGCGTCGGTCTGGATGGTTCCCGCCTCGATAATCGCCGGTTCGCCGTCGCCGAAATCGATGGCTGCGTAACCGGTAACATTCAGGCCCGGATCAATGCCGAGGATGCGATATGTATTCCGCTGGCCCACACAGACAAAATAACCACAAAGCCCACAAAGTTCACGAAGAAGATGAAGGAATCTGTATATGAAACTCAACCTTGCTTGCGGCGAATAACTCTAAAAACTCTTTGAAGCAAAAAGGTGGGCCTGTCGGCCCAGCCTATCCCTGCTTTCGCGACCGCTTGAGAACGACCTGTATCCGAAATGAGGTATTGTCATCTTTTTCATCGCCCACCGTGTATGTTTGTAGAACGATCTCGTCATCTTCCCATCCAGCCTCGGTATCCGGTGCATACCAGCGCGGTGACCCAGGAGCAGTCTGTGGCAACTCCAGGGAACAGCCGGTATTGAGCATTCCGCCGGTGTGGAAGTTCACTTGGATGCCAATTCTAATGATTTTCCCGGCATCTGCATCTTTTAGAGACAACCCGGAGATACCAAGAATGCCTGTCACATTCGTGAACGAGAAATCCGCATAGGTCTGACCAGTCCATCCGACCGTGTCATCTCCAAACGACGAAAGTTTTTTTTCCTCGACTTTGGTGGTTTTCAGCGTGCCGTCTCCAGTCAGTTCGGCATATTCAACTTTCGACATCAGTTTCGGCTGCGTGGAAGGAGGCACGACGAGCCGCAACGTCGTGGTTCGACCAATGAGACGGTATGTGTACGCGTCCGGCTGTTCGTGTAGATGAACTCGAACGATGCGGCAGTAGCCAGCTTCCGCAACCCGTTCGATCACCGGAGACGCTCGCTCGCTCCGCAACCACGCCAATAGAACAAGGCATACAATAACCGCCAGAATTCCCGCCAGTGATAGGAGTTTTAACCACCATTTCATTTGTTTAATTCCCACTCGCGCGGTAGAATTTCTGATTGACGCTCAATCGGGATTATCGTTTTCGCCAAGCGTTTCCAGATCGGCTTGGTCTTGCCGCCGACCAACGGCTCTTTTGTTTCTGATGAAATCATCCCGTCCGATAAAAAAGACGGAAACTTCAGCGCACTTTCCGGATGCCTTACTCGCCCACGCTTCTGACCACGGTACGCCGTCAATCGAGGTGATAATATCGACACGAACGGGTGGCCTGCCCAATTGCACAACCTGACTCGGAGATTCGAAATCCTTCTCCGAAAGGTCCAGTGAACCGAAGCCGAATTCTTCGAGGGCCGAGAGTATCCGCCTCGCATTTTCGCGATCCGGGCGTACAAACAAGTCCAAGTCACCCGTGTAACGA
>DAOVFI010000543.1 GCA_030673005.1 Planctomycetales bacterium | reverse complement strand
GCAAACCGACCCATGCATTGCGGGGCGTGGTGGGAATGGATTGGATGGGCGACTTGTCGTTTCGCGCAGTTGTCGCAGTTGTCGCAAGCAACTCAACCCGCCAACCGCTATGCTCATGCACACGCTTCATCGTTTCGGGCGATTTGACCTTCGGCGCTACCGGCGTCGTCAGCGCCGGTGAAGCCCGCACGATTTTCATCATGCCTTTCAAGAACAGTCCGCTAACGTACGTATCCACGCTTACAAGATAGCTTCCGTTGGGCGTCAGGTTGTCGAAAATCACTACCGGCTCGCCAAACGTAACAGCCTGTCGGACAGGCGGGCTGAGATCCGCCCTTTTCCCGACGTTTTTGAAAACGGTAATTCGGCTGGCGAAGACGTCTTTGGCGCGTTGCTTACAGGTGGTGTCCACCCAAATCGCACCGCTCTTAAACCCAGCGGCCTGCGGGTACGGGACGGCGCGGAAAGGCTCTCGGGCGGGATAGGTTGTAGCGAATTGAGGAAGAACTTCGCCTTCAATCATCAGATAAGGCCGACTGCCGGCCTGCTCGCGGGTATAGACGTCGTGATTTTCGCGCGTCTGGCCTTTTTCGTCGGACATTACCAGCCCGTGCGACAGGCCCCAGGCCACTGCCCGGATGAGTTCCGGCGCGACGGGAATCTGCATCCATTTACCGTTGTATTTCACCTCGGAAGTCCGCCACATCATGTAAGGCGAGTTGAACGTCGCATCGAGCATCGTCCCGCCGCTTGATTTCGCTCGCGATAAGTCCCACGGCGTCCAGGCGACGTCCGGATATTTGACGTGCGTAAAGCATGTCGAGCCTTTCTGCGGCCTGTTCCGCGCAGTCCCTTCGACCCATTTGACCGGTACGGTGCAGAAGGCGACTTTTCGCAGACGCCCCAGGGGCAGTTTCATATGCAGCGTCGCCCTGGTTATCTTCCAGTTGCGAACCTGCCCGGCGTCAAAATCGAACAGGTAATAATGCTCGTTGCCCTTGATGCGTACGTGCGAGTTTCCGCCGGTATTTCGGTGCACCTCGCTGCGATGGGCGCAGATGCCAACGTCGGCGGTGATTGGAAGTTTCTTAGTCTCCGCAAATGCGACCGATTGAAGCAGAATTGAAATAAGGCAAAGCAATTTACACATAGGTTACCTCCCCATATCAGTCCACGGATTACCCGCCTCTTCCGCTTCCGAGGCTACGGAAGCAGCACGGCCCCCAGGGGGCCGTGCCACCCGACATTTTCACCGGTTCACAGCCGTATCGGGCGGTGAAAGGTAGATGTAGTATCCCGAGCCGTGCTGGCTGCGGTCGTGGCGGTAGTTGAAGTCGTCGTACGGCGAGTATCCGCGGACGCCGCAGACCGTCGGGTTGACCAGGACCATCAGTCGATGCCGCTCGGTATCGACGGTTACGATGTTCTCGCGGAAGTCGCCGATAACGTCCGCACAGCCAAGATTCCGCCCGTACTGACCGCCTTCGGGCAGTTTCGCGTCCGGCAAGTCTTCGATTTCGCCGCCGGGCAACAGGCGAACGATGCGTTTGTTTTCCTTGCGAGTGATGAATACGACCTCCGGACCTGCGTCCCAGTGAACGGGCACGAAGTTCTTCCGCTGCCAGTCCGTGAGGTTGATCCAGTGGCTGCCATCCGGAAGAAAGATCGGGAAATGACCCAGTGTTGCCATTTTCCGGTGCTTCTCCTCGTTTCCCCATTGCCCCGACCGACGTGCGTCCTCCGCGGTATGGGGCTGGAGGCCCGGAATTCCGGCGGTATGCCGGGCGATCCATCC
>DAOVFI010000698.1 GCA_030673005.1 Planctomycetales bacterium | reverse complement strand
GTCGTGGGAAGCGCTGACCGATGCAATAGAATACAAACTGCTGAAAGAGCAGGAAAAACGATAGCAGGGATGCAGGGGATACAGAGGATAAAAGAATTGAATAACAACGGAAAAAACCCACCGGGATTTTTGGAAATTATTATTTTTTTCATCCTGTGTATCCCATGAATCCCTGCTAAAAAAAGAAGCGACAATGGAAAAAAACTACGATCCCAAACAAGTTGAATCGACCGTCTATAAGCGTTGGCTGGAGGTGGGGGCGTTTGCCGCCGAGGCCGCCGGCGGGGCAAATACCTATTGCATAGTCATCCCCCCGCCGAATGTAACTGCACCGCTGCACCTGGGGCACGCGCTGAACAATACCCTCCAGGACATTCTCATCCGCTACAAGCGAATGACCGGGGCCGATACGCTCTGGATGCCCGGCTGCGACCACGCCGGAATCGCCACGCAGACCGTCGTGGAGAAGCGAATCCTCGCCACCGAAGGCCGGCGGCGGACCGACTTCGCGCGAGACGAATTCATCGCGCGAATCCAGGTCTGGAAGGACGAATACGAGGCGCAGATTATCTCGCAACTCAAGGCGATGGGCTGCTCGTGCGACTGGGACCGGACACGGTTCACGATGGACGAAATTTGCGCCCGTGCGGTGCGCGAGGCGTTTTTCAGACTTTTCGCCGACGGCCTGATATATCGCGGCAAACGCCTGGTCAACTGGGACCCCGCCACACAAACCGTCCTCGCCGACGACGAAGTCGAACACGAAACCGTACACGGGCACTTCTGGTACATGAAATATCCGCTGGTTGAGTCTGTTGAAATTGGCGGCAATACAATTGAGCACCTTACGATTGCCACGACCCGCCCGGAGACGATGCTGGGTGATACGGCTGTGGCTATGAATCCCGCCGACCCGCGGGCGGAATACCTCATCGGTAAAAAAGTCCGCCTGCCGTTGGTCGGGCGGATTATTCCGATTATCGCCGACGAACATGTTGTCCTGCCCGATCCCGAAAGCGACGACGAAAAGGCCCGCTTCTCCACCGGCTTCCTGAAAGTTACACCAGCCCACGACCCGGACGACTGGCAGATCGGCCAGCGGCACGATCTGCCGGTAATAAACGTCATGGCCCTCGACGGGTCGATATCCGACAAATTCGGTTGGGACGATGTCGCAGGCAGCGAGGCCGAACAATTCCTCGGCATGGACCG
>DAOVFI010000154.1 GCA_030673005.1 Planctomycetales bacterium | reverse complement strand
TACATCCCCCACTTTATCTCATAACGCGCCTGATAAAAATCAACCGCATCCTTCATGCTGCTTCTGTTCGGACCTGACAGCGAATGATACTCATTCACCACCAGGTAAGCGTCCGTGCCCGCCAGGGCCTTCATGTCGTCGAGTATATTTCCGATCACGTTCGCAAATTCCAGGTATGCGTTCCGTGAATTGTCCTCATAATCGGCATCCACGTTACCCTCGAACCAGAGTTCGAGCGTCCCGCCCTCAAGCCAGGTCTCTACCGCGATTGATTCCGATTGGTAGTTTTCCGCGTCAAAGATGAAACATATCGGCCGGTCTCCACTCGATAGTTCCGGGTATTCGACGAGCTTGATAAACGCCTTTGCGCCCTCGGCATTGCCCGCGCCGACCCAGTCCTGGAACGCCTGACAGTTCGCTATAAGCGTTTTAAGATTCTCCATGGGCAAAGTTATGCAACCCTCGGCCATGAGGTCTCCCGCGGCCTTTGGGGCGAGCCAGGTGAAATCCCACGCGCTCTTGCCCGCGGCATTTTTCGCGTAGATTGCGAACTGGTACATCTGCCCGTTGGTCAGGCCGGTGATAGTGATGTTCCCGTCGCCCGTGCGTCCGAATGTCTCGCTCTCGGCGCTCCAGGAGCCGCCAGGCGTCCTGTATCGCGCATACACGACGTCTGACTCAGTTGCCGCATCAATCGTCAGTACAACCTCTGTATCGCCTGCGGTGACGGATGTAATTGATGGGGCGCCTGGGGCCGCGCCGCCCGTGGTAATCGTTACTTCCTGGCCCTCGTCCCATATTCCGAGACTCGTCTGTTGCGCGCCGTCCGAATTGAATTGATGCAGCAGGTAACGATAACGCCCGGTCCCGCCCGCGAGCGTAACCTCGTCCGAGCCGTCCGGCTCAAGCCACGTGTCGCTCGCCAGCGCATTGACCGCGGCCTCGTCACCCGAGCCGTACAACGTGTCGGAATACGCTTCCTTGACCTTGCCCGTGCCGGAATCCGCGCCTGCCACGTTGTATTTTATCCTGGTCGCGCCGCCCGCCCACGTGGAACCGGCCGTGCTGGAATCCCACACGGCATAACGAACCGGAGAATCTGACGGAAAATCGGCTTCATAAACGGAGAAGTTTTTCCAACACCCTCCAGAATTCCAGCCCCGGCCATATATTCCGGCTTTTCCAGCAGCAGAATAAGTTGAGTCAGTTCCCTCCAGCATCCAGAATTTCGGTTCAGGGTCTCCCTCGTACCACCACTTTGCTTTTATGCTCGTCCCTTTTATGTATAAAACTGCCCAGTACCAGGTCTTAAAATTCCCGCGCCCATCGCCATAATTATAATATATCGCACGTCGCCCACTGGAGAGGTTGCTGATGCTCGTGCCGGAGAATTTTTTTAACTCTATCGTGCCTGCTGTGGCATGCTGCATGAGCATATAGCCTGTTCTGGCGACAGGGTCGTATCGACCGATAATCGCAGGAAATCCACCCGTGACAAAATCAATTTTACATTTTATATATTGGTCAGCCTTGCTCGTCATTCCAGGCACATAACCTATTGCGTATCCCAGCCCAGACGCCCAATAGATATAGACATATTTATTGACTGCATGATAACGTAAATCTCCGCCACTAAATTGGTCTTCCGTTAAAAACGTACCCAGCGGGTCTGATGAAAAATCATCCTCTGCAAGCAACGGTTGGGCAAGCTCCAGAACCGTACTTTTCGACCCGGAACGAAACTGGAATTTGTCCGCATCAGCCGCAGCATTCCACGAGGAAGCCAGACAACCGTTTGGGACTTTGATTACCGCCATCACACCACCTGATTGTCATAATCCACGAGAGCCGCCTCAAGCGCCTGTACGGCCGACCACACGACCGCAAGCGCAAGGAACCCGGATTCTTCGTAATCTGCAATCGTCTTTTCAAGTTTGCCGGAATAATCCGCCTTTTCGAGTTTTAATAAACTCTGAATATCGTCCTGAATTTCGCTCGAAACGACGCCCGTATTTTTCAGACTTTTTAAGACGCGCTTGACCCGGTCCTTCAGAATGTACTGTTCATCAAGGTTTGCGGGCTTTTCAATTTGTGCTGGAAACATTTCAGGCATTTATTTATCCTTCCTTTCTTGTTTTATTTCCTTGTGAAAATTGTGTCCATCAGCGCCGCAACGTGGACACTTTGGCTTTGTATCTTTTGCCAAAGCGAACCAGAATCCGCACAATGGGCATTTAGTTTGTTCAGGTTTATTATTTAGATTTATTGCCATTCATTTTCCCCAACAGTTTCTTTCCGCCTGCAATGCCGGTCTTGCCTGTAAAATAACCTATAATAATTGTTATTAACAATTCCAGATTGCTACCGCCCAGCGGCCCTTCAGAAGCGGGCACAAGCGACTTCAGTTGCCCGGGCAAAACGTCACGTGCAAAATTCTGGAAAAACGCCTGCATCATTTTTTGTTGTCGTACTTCGGACGCGGCAAGCTCCGCTTTCATTTGCGCTATATCGGATTCCGGGTCATAGACAACAGAGCGTTCAGGCGCGCCTATGTAAAGTTTAACCGGCCCCATACCCGCTTTTACATCCCGCAGCGGCTTTGCAATCGCCGAGTTGTCCGGCGTCAATTCTACGCAGTAATCAACGGCCTGGTCGGTCAGGGAAACCGACTGCTTTAACGTTTCAGGCGTCGAACATCCGACAATCGCCGCGCCCGCCGCCAGTCCTATCGCCGCAAGGATTATCCCGATAAGAATTTTCGTTATAATGTCGAGCACTTTGCCCCGAGTCTGTATTTCCTTGTCTTTTATGTCCTCTCGACACGACGCCTGAATTGATGCAACATGTCCGAGTTCAACTTCGTTCCGTGTTATCCGTTCTGCGTGACTGTCAAGTTTCGTGTGAATTTTGCCGAGCGATTCCTTTGTCTCTGTCCGAAACGCGCCTATCTCGCGGCCCAAGTCATCAATGTTCATTTGCACGCCTCCTATTGTTGTAAGCTTTTGTGTTAAATCTATTCATAATTCATCCGATGCCCACCTCGATGTCTGAGGCTGTCCGCCTCATAATGGCAGTCAAGAATCCCGAATGCCGCGTCTCGCGACCGGATGCCCACCACCGTATAATTCAGCCTGTCAATCGTCACCGCATCCCCGTTCACGGGACTCGCTACCCCATTGACCGCGTCCAGGGCGATCTCCACCACCGCATCCTTGGAATGGACCTCACCCTTTTCAGGGTGCCCCTCATCCGCTTCTTCCATCCGGTCTACCACCGCCATGATACTGACCGGACTCCCACCCGCCGGCGTGTAAGTAACGGTCTCGCCCGCTTCGGAAAGGAACTCGGAAACATCGCCCTGGATTTCTGCGTCAAAGGTCATAAATATTTCCTTGTCAAGAGTCTAAAGTCTAATGTCAAAAGTCCAAGGTCGAGGGTGGAAGCCGACACCTACTCGACTTTTGACTTTTGACTTTCGACCTTCGACCTTATTTCCGCGTTAATCTTCTCCGCCTTCACGGTCGTTGAGTAGTTGTACGCGCGTACCGCTCCGGCCTGGATCGCCTTGTTTACGTCCGCGATCCCGAAATCCGGCATGGCATTCGCCTGCAGGATGATGGTGCCGGGCGCGAATTCCGTTCCGCGTATCGACCGGTTCTCGATCAGTACGAGCTGAATCTTTTCCGGTCCTTTTTCGACTTCCGGTTCGTCAACGGCCGAGGCCTCCGGCTCTATTACAGGATTCTTTTTCTTTGGCATGGTATCTCCTTTTTTTTCTTTTGTTTTTTTTACTTTTTGCCAGGACTTTTTTTTCTCTGTGTTCTCCGTGGTGAAAAAAAAGGTAATCCGGGACCACCTTACGATGGTCCCGGTCTACCCTGATTGTTATTAGATCAACTGAACGTCCCGCGGGCCGCATACTGCCAGTAGCCGTAACCGACGTTACGCAGCGCCTTGGTGCCGAACCGGAAGGCGTCGTTGTCAAAGTAGAAGTCGGAATCTTCGCCGAGCACCTTCAGCTTGATGCCCTCCTCCTCCTGCATGATCATCGCGCCCGTGCGTACGTCCGTCCTGAACAGCATTATCTGCTCAGTCAGGGCTGCGAGCCTGGAATTCAGGACCACGTCCAGGTTGAACCCCTGGCCCTTGAGCGGATTGTCGCGCGTGCCGGAACCTGTATCAAGCGAATTGCTCTTTATCGCCTGGGAGCAGGCCGTCCAGATGGACGGAGTCGGGCACATCACGAGGAAACTTCTTGCCTCCTCGTTCATGGGCTCGCCCTGGTCGTCCTTGTACGCGAGCATGTACGCGATCATTCCCATGATCGCCTTGGCCGCTTCGTCAGGCGTGGGCGCCGTGGTGGTCGTCACATTGAGCGCGGGGACCTGTGTGGCCGCAAGCTCGTTGAGCTGCGTGCCCGAGGCGCCTTCGTTGTGGTCTGTGTCGAAGAAATACTGGCCATCGTAACAGACCGTGCTGTGACCGACGAGCAGCGCATCCGAAAGCAAACCGTTCCAGTGCGCGAGCGCGCGCTCCACGAGTTCGCCGGCACGGATGAGTATCTGCCCGGTCTTGTCCCGGCGGAAGTCGTCCGCGTCAACCTCAAGCGTGCTCTCGAATTTCTTGTTGGTGATGGACAGGCCCTTTTCGCGGAGGCCCTTTGCCAGCCGGCCGCCTATCCATTCCCGCATTTGCGGGACCTGGCCGAGCCATTTGTAGGACTCGGTCTCCTGGGTGCTTTTCATCAGCATGGCGATCTTGTTGATCCAGCTGCCACCCAGATCCTGCTCGAGTAAGTTATAAAATCGGCCTATAACCCCCTCAGCAACTATTCCTGAAAACTTCATGTTGACCTCCTCTGTTTGTTTTCCGAATTCTCAACAGCGGAGGGGAAGCCTCAATTATTTGTAGGGGCGGGTCTCTGAGGGTCTGACCCAGTTTGGCCGGGACGGCCGAACAAGGTCACCCGCCCGCTCTTTTAGTAAAGCGGCACGAACTGGATGAACACCCGCATCTTGCCGGCCGTGTCCGCTCCGCTCGTTTCCTGTGTCACGATCGCGTCCACGTACTCGCCGGCCGCTACTTTTTTGTGCGCCGCGCCCGTGGCCGCTTCCTGTAGGAAATAACCCTCGACCACGTCGCCGACAGCGTCCGCGCCCTCGTCCGACGGCGTGAGCACCGCAAGCGAATTGTCGGACTCGTCCGATACCGTGACGATCCCCTGATCCTCGTCGCCGCCCGCCATGACCTCGGTGACGTAACCGAAGATCGCGGTGATGACCAGGCCGTTCGGGTTCATCCATCCCGGTATGAGCACGTGCGCCGCCGTGTCAATCGTGGTCTGGCAGTCGAACTCCGTGCTGAACGGTTTGTCCAGTTCCGTGAGTCCGAAATACTCGATGATCGCCGTGTTGGCCTTCACGTAGTCCGCGACCCGGCCCACGAAAGTGTTCTGGCCCTGGGTGAGAGTGAGCGTGTTGTCGTCCGAAGCGTAAACGTTCTTGCCCACGTCCGTGATAGCCACGCTCGCAAGCGTGGCTTCCAGGCGGTAAATTCCGCGCATAAGCTTCACGTTCTTGGCCGCGTTCGCGCCCGCGGAATTGTCGCATTCCTGGACCGCGTGGCCGATAAACCGCTCGCCCGCGGTCAATGCGCCCGCGTATCCGTCCGAGCGCAGGCTGCACATGGAACCTTCGTAAGGGTGCCCGGTCGCATCCGCCGGAAGCTCCAGGTAATCGCCGCCGAGAATTTTCAGCGGTTCGTTTTCTGCTAAAACCGTCATTTTTTTACCTCCTCTGTTTCCGAATTTTCAACATTGGAGGGGAAGCCTCTCTTTTTCTTCTGTCATCCCCGCAATGCGGGAATCCAGTCTTGGCCTTGGGGCCTTGGGGCCTTGGGGCCTTGGGGCTTACTTTATGCTGATCAGCCCGGCCGCCTTTGCCTTCTGGAATGCAAGGTAATCCTCTTTGACGAGGAAACGGGACCGGCAGTCGCCCTTATTCTTGGCCCACTCCGCTTCCCAGGCCGCGGCCTTTTCCTCGTTCGACTCCGCCGGATCGTGGATTACTTCCGCGTTCGGGTCATCGTTCGGGCCTGCGCTCTTTGCG
>DAOVFI010000510.1 GCA_030673005.1 Planctomycetales bacterium | reverse complement strand
GACGATGTCCTACGAGAAGTGGGAACTGGGGCGCCTCCTGCGAAGCAAAGACAAAAAGAAAATCACAATGACAATCGAACGGAAGGGAAAGAAAATGACAGTCAGTTTCCGTTTGAAAAGGCAAATCTGAAAAAACCGCAGCAGCAGGGTGTGCCTCCCGTTTGAGTAGGATACATGATTTGATTATGTTCAAGCCCCGTAAGGGGCGATCGTGAAGCCTCTGAGCCTCACGAACGCCCCGATGGGGCTTGTTTTTTTGAGTCATAATAACCCAGTGCTTGCCCGACTGTCGTCAGACTGCGCACTGGGCTGAAAACGACCGCCCCTGACGGGGCTAAAAATGATCGCTCCGTTCGGTTGAGCTCACGGCCGAAGCCTGACGGGGCTAAACACGTACAGGCCGTCAGGCCTCGACCTTGCCTGGCCGTGTTTCGGCGCCTCCACGGCCAAGCCTCACTTCCTGCCTCTCGGCAGTAAGTGAGACTTGACCGTGCCACCCATCCGGAAATCCGGTAGAATATCCCGTTATGGCCAAGACGTTTGTTCGGATATCTCTGGCGACGAAGTTTCGCGTCCTGTTCGCGGCTGCCGGGTTGGTGATTATCGTCGCCGCCCTGGCGCTTCCGTGGTATTTCACAGAGCGGCTTGCTGAGGTTTCTATCGAGCAGCGGGCCTCCGAGATCGCGCGCCTGGGCATGCGCGAATGGGTTCGGCGCGATCAGACCGGTCACAGCGACGGCGGCGAGATTGCCCGCTACTTCTCCGCCGACGCCGACGGGCGGCGCGGGCCGAATTTCATACCGCTGACCGGCGGCGCACCGACGCCGACCGAACCGTCGGCGCGAAAGGCCTTCGCTTCCTTCCGCAGAGAACCGCAGCGAAAGACGGTCCTGTTCGCCGAGGAGGACGACCAGGGACAGAAGGTCTATCGCTGCTTCTACGCCGTGCGTGCGGACGCCGGGATTCTGCGCTATCACGACGGCGTTACCGCTCCGGCATTCCAGCCGAACCAGCTGGTGGGCCTGATCGACGTAACCATGCCGCCGGACTCCGGTGCGCTGCTCTGGTGGACTCGCGGCATGTTCGCAGCCGGCGCGATCCTCGCGATAGCAACGGCGCTGGTTACATTCACGCTGATAACCAGGCAGGTCGTCCTGAAACCCGTCAGCCGGCTGGACGGCCTGGCCGAGAAGGTCGCCGAAGGCGATCTGACCGTCAGGTGCAAAGTTATCGGCGGCGACGAACTGACGAGGCTGGCCCTGCGATTCAACGAGATGCTCGATGTCATAAACGTTCAGCAGGACCACCTTCGCCAGGCGAACCGCGCGCTCGACCTGCGTTTGAGCGAACTGGCCGAGGCGAACGTCGCGCTTTACGAGGCCGGCCGCATCAAGAACGAATTCCTCGCAAACGTCTCGCACGAATTGCGCACGCCGCTCAACAGCATTATCGGCTTCGCCGAACTGCTGGTGGATACCGACGACCAGAAGCGCCGACGCCACGCCGGAAACATTCTCGCCTCGGCAAAACTGCTGGCGGGGATCATCAACGACCTGCTGGCGGCGGCGAAGATCGAGGCCGGCAAGGGCGATCTCCGGCGGGAAAAAACCTCCATAACCGACCTGTGCGAGACGCTCGGACAACTTGTCCGCCTGATGGCCGAAAAGAAGCACCTGCGACTGGTCGTGCAACTGGCCGAGAACGTGCCCGTGGTGTACACCGACGCCGGCAAGGTCCAGCAGGTCCTTTACAACTTCCTGTCGAACGCCATCAAGTTCACCCCGCCCGACGGCAGCGTAACGCTGTCGGCCAGACCGGTGCCGGCGGCCGTCTCATCGCTGAAGACCGACTCGGTCGCCGTAGCAGTATCAGACACCGGGCCGGGAATACCGGCGGCGGACCAGAAACGTATCTTCGAAAAATTCTCACGCCTGGACAGCACGATAACACGCGAACACGGCGGGGCGGGACTGGGACTGGC
>DAOVFI010000042.1 GCA_030673005.1 Planctomycetales bacterium | reverse complement strand
CGAGCACTTGCCGGAGCACGGTGGTCGGGACGTACACGCCCAGCGACTCGGTCATCGAGCCGACCTTCAGCAATCGCGAAAGATAAGTCAATACTGCGCTCCCGGTGTTCCACCGAAAACAACGCCGAACGGCAAGGCGTTCGGCGTTGTCAGGTCTGTTCGCACCGTATGAACCCGTCAGTCGGGCAGTTACAAACTGCTACTCTTTCAGGATCGCCCCGACAACCGGAGCGTCCGTCGGATGGGGTTGATCTTTCCGAAGGTACGAAGTTTTTTCCGTCAGGCGGTTATATCCGACCACAAGACCTGCAAAGGCCCAGAACAGGCCGTTGGATGGGACATCCCACAGTATGTCCACGAAAGTCGCATCAACCAGGTACACGACCATCACGATCCAGAAAAGGACCGCCAAATCCCTCGACAACAGATCCGGTCGGGGACCCAGCGCCGACGGGGTTTTACGATACAGAAAGAGGGACTGGCGAAATATCAACACGAATATGGCGACGATAAGCACCAGCCCGATGATCCCTGTCTCGGCGGCCAGGACCAGAAACAGGTTCGCCGGCGTGGAGATGCTGGTAACGGCGCCGGAGAATGCGCTGAGCGAAGACGGGTCGCGCTCAATTGTCCTGTCGGCCTCCATATAGTGACCGAAACCTACACCGGTCAGCGGACGGCGCCCGACCATCTCGGCGGTCCTGGAAAGCAGTACCAGTCGCGACATGATCGGACCGGTCTGCACGACAACGCCGGTTGCCCGGTCCACCGCCCGTCGTTCGGGCGCCACGGGCATCGGGGCCGGACGCCTCGCCGCAGTCAGGTGCCCCCAGAACATAGTCACGCCCGCCATCACCGCCAGCGACGCAAGTGCAAGTTTTGTCTTTCCCAGTCTGCCCTTGCAGCCCCACAGGCACCAGATAATCCCGCAAAGGGCGAAACTCAGGTAAGCGGCTCGCAATCCGGTGAAAAAGATCGCCGGCGGGATCAGGACCGCCTGGACGATCAGCGCCGCCCGGTAAGGACCGCGAATCCTGCGGATGAGATACAGGTCGGCGAAAAACAGAACAAGCAGCAGGTTCGCCTGTGGGTTCGAGGCGAAGAACGCCCCTCGCGCCCGATCGAAATGATGGGCGAAGAGCAGATTGGGATTATTTATATAGGCAGGCCAGATCAGCGACCGTGCTCCCTCGGCCCCCATAATAGCGGCATACTGAAGGTAGCCGATGTAAAGGGCGTACCAGCCGTAGATGCTCAGCAGGATCAGCGCCCGGGAAATCTGTTTCTTATCCCGCGTGCAGTTATAGACGCAGAAGAACATGATGAACGGGAAAATTATCGGTCCTAAAAGGCGGAAATAAGGAGCGCCGCGAGCGGAGGCAGGTACGCCGCCGATAGTCCATCCGGCGACTGCGGCGCTGGCCGTACAATAGACTGCAAGGACGAGCATAACCCACAGCACCGAGCGATCCAGTCGGAGGCCGTCCTTTCGGAGCATGAAGTGCAGACCGAACGCCAGCACCGCCGCCAGAAAGACAAAACGCGGCACGGTCATATTAAAAAACGCCGCCGATTCCAGCCGCCACTGGGGCCAGTCCAGCAGGCCGTAGGATAAAACCCATATCCAGGGCCAAAGCGTTATTTCCCACCTGACGGACCAGTAAAGCAGGACGGCAGCACCTGCAAGAACAAGAAAAGACCACGGCATCGCCGCCGGGAAAAGCACCGAAACAGCCACCGCTCCCAGTATCAACGCCAGCACGATTGCCAACGAAAGCAGGTCAGTCTTTTCCCTGGCTAATCCGATCATGCCGGCCTCACGCGACTACTGAACTCCATATAGGTATCAAACGCATCACAAGCCGGCACTTGAGCGAAGCGAAAGTGCCGGAAGGCGAGACGTATGCTCTTGCTTGCGCTCGTTTCCGGCAGATTCGTTTCTCTCATCTACCGGCTTTTGGGGACGAACATTATTCGTACACGACTCATTAATCACACTCATACACGCCGGTAAACGAATCTTGGAATGGGATATGTCCGCTTGTTCAGGACAATGCCGGCGACTTTTCCGCCGCCGAGTTCGATTCGTCTCCTCGCCAGCAGCAGCGTTTCGCGCGGCGTCTGCCGGCAGTGTGCAACAAGTACGACCGAATCGACTACCTCGGCCAGGATTTGTGCGTCGGGATAATGGTTGGCCGGGGACGTGTCGATGATAACTTGTTCATAGCGCTGCTGTAACTGTTCCAGGATCGGGCGGATGCGGTTGGCCTGAAATATCTCCAGGACACGCCTGCACTGATTGCCTGCGGTCAGGACATTCAGGTTCCCCGGTCCGATGCGCTGTAAGGCGCCGTCCAGTTCGGCCTGACCGACCAGGACGTTCGATATGCCCGTCCCGTTGGCGATGTTGAGCATCCCGCCGACACCCGGGCTGCGAAGGTTGAAATCAACCAGCACGACCCGTCCGTCCGCCACCGGCGCGGCTTCGGCGATTTGGTCGTCCTGGTCTTCGCCTGAATGCTCCGGCGCGATTGCGCCTCGGGCGCCGGCCAGGGCCAGTCCGCAGGCTACGGTTGTCGAACCTTCACGCCGGTCGGACGAACAGACCAGCACCGACTTCGGCGGCGTCGGCGGAGTTTGAAACAGCGACGTCCACAAGCCCGTGAATACCTCTTCTGCCTGCGGCGCCAATTCAGCGGCGGCTAATTGAGTCTGAGCCATGTTACACCTCTATCTGGCGCGGATTATCCTGCGCGTGTATTTCGGAACCGATGCCAGTACACCGGTGTCAATGTAGCGTTCAACGTCGTCGATACTCTTGACCGTGTGGTCGAAGTGATCGCCGAGGAAGGCATAAACCAGCGCCAGGACCAGCCCGGCAAAAATGCCGATCAGCGTGTTGACCCACAGTATCGGACGGTGCGGGTGAACCGCGTCCGGACGCGAAGGGGGGTCCATTACCATTACCTGTATCGGAACAGTCGGAACCTGTGCGTTCAGATACTGCTCCTGGGCCTTGTTGAGTATCTTCTGGGCGTTCTCGACAGTACGGTTCAACTGGTTGTACTCGGCCACCTTGGTCGCCAGGCCCGCAATCTTCCCCTCGTCATCTTTTACGATGCCGTCCAGTCTGATCCGCTTGCTCTCTAAAGCGGCGTTTTCCTGGTCCAGCATGACCCGCTGCCTGTCCAATTCTTCCCTAAGGTTGAGGAGGTTAGCGGTCAGTTCTGCCTCGATTTCCGTGGTTTCCTTGTATTTATTGGTGAATTGCGAATTAAGTTTGTTCAACCGGAGCCTCAGTTTCACGATCGCCTCTATGAACTTGACCAGCGAGTCGTTGGCCTTGAGCAACTGCTCCGGTACGACCACCTGGTGTTTGGGATTTTTTCTGTGATCTTCGGTCTGGTCATTGATCTTCGTAATCAGGGTGCCAAGTTCGGCCCGCCGGGCGTCGATTTTGTTTATCTCGCCCTGGAATTTCGTCCTGAGGCTGTGGTAACCCGTCTCCCCGATACCCTCGATCATACTCTGGACCAACTGTACGTCGCCCTTCAGATCAGTGCTGATGAATGTATTCAGCTTCTCCTGGGCGTCTTCCAGCTTCTCCTGGGCAGAATTAGTGGCTTTGTCCATCATGAACAGGGCGCTTTCCTTCCTCTGTCTCTCTTCGAGATAATTCCGGCGGAACTGATAGGCATCCAGCAGGTGTCTGGCGTACTCCTGTGCCCGTTCGGTCGCCACGGTCCGGCTGTCGCCGGCCAGGCTTTTTTCCTCAGGCCAGTCCACAAAGACGGTAAAAGTTCGGGTGAAGGTCGCGTCCACGCCGCCGGGCGTCCTGACGCCGACACGCTTGCGGACTTCGGATATCCGCCGGATATTTTCCGAGACGAACTTTGAAACGTCATCGTCCGTATACCAATTCAGTCCGTGGATGCCGATCTGGCCACCGGCCTTGATACCGTCTAGTTTCATCAGGGCAGACGCCAGAACGTACTGGCTCGTTATCAGTTCGCGCTGGGTCAGGACGAACAGGCTAAGCCGGTCCCTCATGGTCGTGGGGCTTTCCAGCGGCGAAACCGTCATTTGCGCCGGTTTTACCAGGAGCATCGCCTTGGAGCGATACCGCCACGGAGAAAGGCACGTTACCGCCACCACCGCCGCGACGACCACCACCAGGATCAGGATGACCCCGAAAAGCCGGGTGAAAATCACCCGCGCCAGTTCACGAAGCGTCCGTGTCGTATTTGTCGAAGCCATGTTTCACCTCATAAAATATTACGGTTATGACAGTTGCTGGAGGCTCACCCATCCGGGCGGAACCCTTACGGATTAGGTCCCAGCCAGTCCACTGCATCGCTGGCGTTGTAATTGGCGGTGCTGGTGAACCCGCCGACTGCGCGGATGCCGCGCGCCCAGACGTACTCTATGTAGTCGGCTCTCTTTGCGATGCCGCTGGTCGGGACGTACACGATGTCGCCGTCTTCCAGCCAGATGTCGTACCTGTGCTTGGCCATGTCGGACCTGACCGGTTCGGAGCCGCCGCGCTTACGGTTTTCCAGCAGTTGGAAGACGTTGATAATCGCAGCCGACGGCGCCGGCAGGTGCCTACGGCGAATCACCAGCACCTGGCTCAACTCCGCGCGGGCGGGTATGTAACTGCCCGATTGAGCGATAGCCTGAAGCAGGGATACCTCCTTGTTCGCACGCAACATGCCGGGGCTTTTAACCTCGCCGAATACATACACGCTGGTCGGCGCGACGGTCTGGACGTTCACGGTTACTTCCAGTTCATCCAGACCCAGCGACACGTAGGCGGCGTTAAGGTCTTTGTGCAATTCCTCGATCGTCTTCCCGGCCGCCCTTATGCTGACGATGAAAGGCACCGAGATCGTCCCGTCGGGCGTAACCGGAACCAATCGGCTCTGACCGCGGGGGGCTGTCTTGATTGCCTCTTTCAACTCGGCGATCTTGACGTTCGACTGCTTGAAACTAACCGTGATCTTCGGTTCCTTGATGTACTTGCCGTACTCGGTCAGCAGTATCTTCTGCACCTCGCTGATGGTCTTGTCGAAAACCTTGACCGCCTTAATCAGGTCAAGGTGCAGCGTTCCGTCGGATTGGACTTGCTCGACCTGGTTCAGTTTGGGTTTGTAAGGGAAGCGAACCACGATGATGTCCTGAATCTTGATGCGATAAGACGGGTTCCGCTGGTGGCGGACGTGGTATATCACTTCCAGTGAGTCGCCCTCACGGATTCTGTAGTCGCGCCGGATGATGTGCGCGACGGGTACTTCCGCCTTAGGCCAGCACTGGCGGAACCTCTCTGCCGCGATTTCCCGTTTCGATTCGGGCGCCGGTTCACAGCCGGCGGCTGCAAGTGATACGATTGCTGTAATCATCCAAATACCGAATTTACGTGATCCGCTCATGATTTCACCTCGCCGGTGTAATGAATGCGTCTGAAACTATCCTTTTGACTTTTCCGAGATTCGCCTGTGCCTGTCCGTATGTTCGCCAGGAGCCGACGCGAACCAGGCGTACCGTCCGTTTATTTCGCAGTTCCAGATCAATTCTCGCATCCAGACCCGCGCTGCGCAGGCGTTGTCGCAGTTTTTTTGCTACGGCCACATTGCTCATCGCCCCAGCCTGGATCGACCACCGCACGGCATATACGCGCTCCTCGGCACGGGCGGCCAGGGGAGTATCGTCGAAGAGGTGCGCGACCTTGTTGAACATCAGGTCCGCATCGCCCCAGCGCCCCTGTCGCTGAAGGATACATCCCAGCCGGTACATCGCTTCGTCCGCCGGTTTTGCGCCGGCAGGTGTGTGCCTCAGAACCGCCCGGTAATGCCCCCCAGAGGCATCTAAGTCGCCGGACTGATAGTCCAGGTCGCCGAGCCGGCAGTGAACACGGGCGATGAGATCTTTACGCCTGGCGAGTTTCAGTGCTGTCAGCAGGTCGTTCTTTCCGGCGCGGACCAGTTCTTTCCGACGCTTCGCCAGGCCGATCCGACACCGCGCCAGTCCGCGGATGTAGTAGGCTTCGGACGTTTCTTCCGCCTGCGGGTGCATCCGGATGACTCGCGAACCGGCCTCGATGGCGGCCCGGTCGTCGCCGCGCCGAAAAGACGTATCGGCGGCCCGGAGGTACCCGCGGGCCTCCGGGCTGATCGCGGCATTACAACCGCCCAGAAACGCCACTCCGGAAAGAAACGTCATAAGAGTCGCAAAAACGCGCATCTGAAACTCCCGGCTTGTCTGCCAGACCCAATGACAGGAATGGCGAACATGTCCGCAATCAAAACATTTCAATCGCAACTACTTAACAGAGACCGACCCTGCAATTCCTTTTTTCGTCTATAAGCGCCTGAAACTTGAGACTTTGACAGGGATTGGCGCGCAGATAACGTCGCTTGCAGGTTTGCGGGACAGGCGCAGTCTCGCAGGTGTAGGCAGGGACGGAGCGAAGCGGAGTCCCGGCGACCGTTCCGAACGGACTGATACTCTGTTAAATTTCAACTTATGGATGGCACAGGTTGCTTGCAACCTGTATTGCCACCAATGCAGGCCAAACACGGCTTGCAAGCAAAACGTGCCACCCGGAAATTAGCGTTTCGCCGGGACTTCGCTTCGCTCCGGCCCGGCCTACACCTCCGTCCCGACCTACTTACTACGAGACGGCAGAGCCGGGCGGGACTTTGTTGTCGGTGGTGATGACTGTTACCTGTCGTTGTCCGTCGTCTTCCCAGACGGCAGCCAGGAGCATTGCGCTTGATTCCAGCCCGCGCATCTTTCTTGGCTCGAGGTTGGTTACCACCACGATATTAACGCCGACCAGCGATTCCGGGTCGCAGTAGGGTTTGAGGCCCGCGATGATCCGCCGCTGCTCGGTTCCCAGGTCGATGTCAATTACGATGAGTTTGTCGGCGTTGGGATGGTCGCTGACGGCGGTAACCCTGGCGGTGCGAATGTCAAGTTTGCTGAAATCGTCGAAACTTATCACAGGCTTGGACTGATCGTTCATTGTCCGACTCCTTGAAATTGGTGCTCTTGTGCGGTGAGTGAGTGTAAGCGAAGGGGCGGGGAATCTCAAGTTTATGCCGGATTTGCCGGAGCGACTGGTCCGAATTCTTCCACACGCCTGCCGATCTTCTCCAGTCGTTCGAAATCGGCAGCCGGCGGCGTAGTATCGGATATCCCGAGGATTAAATGATCCCCGCCGCCGATGTCTTCGAAAAACCCGTCGAGAAAAGCGTCGAATTCCTTATCCGACATGCTGGAAGGCAACAGCGAGACCGACGGGATACCGCCCATGATGGTTATCTTTGAGTCGAAGAAATCTCTGACTTCCTTGAAGGAGAGTTTCGTCATGGGGGCCGGACATATCGAATCGGCGACGTCTATCTTCGATGCCACGTAGTATTCGAGCAGGCCCGTATTCTCGCCGTCCGTGTGCGTCAGCAGATACTTGCCGCGCGCATGCAAGACCTCCGAAAACCCTTTCAACCACGGCTCTATGTGTTCGTGGAAGAACGGCGGGTAGGTGACGCTGGCGTCATAGTTGGCGCCGAGGAACACGAGTTCGGCCGGGCAATCAGCGACAGTTTCCAGCAGCCGGTTCCAGTAGGCGCCTATCTTCCCGGCCAGTTCACGGAGTTCGTCGCCGTGGTCGTACATCTCGAAGAAAAACACGTCCAGCGGCATCAGTTCGCGCTGAATCAGGTGCATTGGAGAAGCGGCCAGGCTCACGAAGGCGGCTGCAAGCCCGCGGTCGCCCACCTGTTCGGCGTATTCGCCGTATCCATCATAGTTTGGCTCAACACGTGCGTTTTCGAATATAAAGCCGAGGGCCTTATAATCATCGGTTCCTGAAAATGCGTGTTTTTCAACGTGCGTAATCGTAATGCCGGCCTTGCGCATGTTCTCGTCGTAGAGTGTTACGGTGTTAATCGGCCCGGCGGGTGTATCGTACTGGACGAAGGTTCGGTCGCCTTCGGTACGAACGGTGCGGCCGACGTTCTCGATGACGGTTCGACAAGGCATGCACCATAGGTTGTAGATGCCCAGCGCCCTGTCGAATTCCTCGTTTGGATCGCGGAAGCCCTTGAAATCGGGGACGACCGCGTGCATACCGGCCCCGAGGCCGTCCACAATATCGGTCAGGGAGGCTTGTCTGTATTTGCCCGGCAGCGTGCCCGCGAGTCTGTTGGCCTTGTACCACAGATCGAGTCGCGGAGCCCAGGGCATTCGCCCGGTGGGTCGGCCCGCTATTGCCGAGAGCATATCCTGTTTGTGATTAACCATATCCTGTAGGCCGCAGCCTGTAGGCCGGGACGTAGCGAAGCGAAGTCCCGGCAGACTCTTCGCAGACGGATCTTCGCAGCAGGATCGCCGGGACTCCACGACGTTCCGTCCCGGCCTACGCCCTGCGCCTGTTCGATCAGTTGTCGTATTTCGGGCGGCAGGTAGGTGTTTTCGATTTCTTCTTTTCCGGCCAAGGCTGCGGCGACGACGGCGATGCGGTCGACGACCGACGCCGTCGGATCGAGAAAGAGTATCTCCTTGCCGCGCAGACGCACCAGCGCCCCGCCGGGATGTTCGCCGAGTTCGCCCGCGCCCGACGGCGAACCCGACCCGGCCGGCGCTCGGCGGATGGTTATACCGACCGACTCTGCCAGATCCATCAGGCTGCGAAGTTGTCCATATTCGTCCATCGTTCCGACCCGTCGGCCCGAATTCCTGTATAAATTAACCTGTAGGCCGGGACATAGCGAAGCGAAGTCCCGGCAGGCTCTTCGCAGCAGGATCGCCGGGACGCCACTACGTTCCGTCCCCGCCTACGCATACCCCAACGCCTTTCCCACCTGGCGGCCCGAATTCCCGCATAAATTTATGTCAAGTTTAACACCATTCGTCCGATAAAGCCAACAGCAGAGCAGCATGTCGCTTTACGCTTCTGATATACCTGTACGAAAGGATTTGAACTTATGACAGTCGTAGCGAGTCGGCGGAAGTCCCCGCAGCAGGGGCAATCGGCCCCGTTACAGGCCCAGATCAGTTCGCTTCGAGCACAACTGGTTCGGTCCCAGCGTCTTGCGGCGGTAGGCACATTGGCCGTGATGGTGGCGCACGAGTTCAACAACATACTGACGCCGATGCACAACTACGCGCAACTGGCCGCTCGCGGGGACGAGGGTATGTGCGACAAGGCCGTCCGGTTCGCACTGGACGGTTCGGCCAGGGCCGCCGCTATCTGCCGGGCGCTGCTGGACCTTACAAAAACCGACGGCGAGGAAGAGCAAAAAGTCTCGCTGGTCGAACTGGTGGACGAAACGCTCACGGCAATGGGGCGCGACCTGGACAAGGACGGAATCCGCCTGATCAAAAAAGTCCCGGCCCGCCTGGCGATTTCAACCCGCCCGGTCGAATTGAAACAGGTACTGCTGAACCTTCTGCTGAACGCACGGTCAGCCGTGCTGGATAAAGGCGCCGGCAAGAGCATTTCCATCTCCGCCATCCGGTCCAACGGCTCGGTCCTGCTGCGAGTGGCCGATACCGGCGTCGGAATCGCGCCGGAGAATCTCAAAAACATCTTCGTACCTTTCTTCACGACAAAAAACGGCGACGACGGCTCGGGCCTGGGCCTGGCCGTCTGCAAGCAGATCGTCAAGAGCATGAAAGGCCGACTGACCGTCCGAAGCCAACTCGGCGAAGGAACAGTTTTCACCGTTACGGTACCTGTCAGGAAAACCGCCGCCGTTAAATCCCGCCGCTCGGCGAGCAAGCCCATCGCACGCAGCGCATAATCGTAGGCCGTGACGGAGCAAAAGCAAAAGTACGTTCGGAGTGTTTCGATTTGGCCCTTTCAGATGGTTTTTCAGCAAACTCTTCAAGTAGCAATCGCCGGGACTCCGCTGCGCTCCGTCCCGACCTACCGCTGATAGATGGGTAGTTGTCTGTAACTGACGGAGAGTGCGAGCACCGCCATGGCGGTTGAGTAGCCGTATCCGGCGCGGGACTCGTTTGACGAGCCTTGCGGCCAGGAGCCGTCCTTCCGCTGATACTTGAGCATCATCTCGTACATGTGCGGGGCGAACTGTTCCCAATGCCGCCCGCCCAACTGGAACATCGCCTGTGCCGAATAGTACAGCCCGTAATAGAAGAAACTCGCCCCGTAACTCCTTGCCGGGTGCGCCAGTATCCAGTCGCCCCCGGCCAGCGATTCGGCGCTGTGGTGCTTTCCGCACAGTTCCAGGCACAGCACCGCCGTCGCGGTTCGCGCCAGTCCCGGCCCGCCGCCGGGCTTATAACCGAACCCCACGCCGCCTTTGGGCCTGGGCTTCTTGCTCTTGCTGCGGCACTTCAGAACGAACTTGACGGCGTCGTCGATGGCCTTCTTCGGGACGGCTGCTCCGTTGCCCCTTGCCGAGCGCAGCGACATCAGCGCCCAGCCGGTGCAGGAAATGTCGCTGTCCCTGCTGGTCGCCTGGTATCGCCATCCGCCCTGAAAAGAAGGGTGTTTCTTGATCTGCTGGGCGGTGATGATTAACTTGAGCGCCTTGGACAGGACCTTGTCCAGCCGCTTCTGGCGCTCCGCATCGACCATGCCGGATACTTCCGAGAGCATCAGCGTGGTGATGCTGTGGCTGTACCACGGCCCGTGTGAGGAATGGCCGGTCAGCATACCGTTGGGTTTCTGGCTTTTCAGGATGAAGTCGATCCCCTTGTTGATGACCTGTCCGTAAGGCCCGCAGCCGGGCGTGTGACCGGCGCCGAGGAACGCCATGACCGACAGGCTCGTAACGGCGGTGTTCTTGCCCATCCCGCTGGGCCAGTAACCTTCCTTGTGTTGCTTTTTGGCCAGATACGCCAGCGCCTTTGTAACTGCCTGTTCGATACGCTTGTCGTACTTGGCCAGGGCGGGCGAGGCCTGGTCGGCGCTGGCGCCGGTCGGCGGCATCGCCACGATTGCGACCGTCGCCAACGCGCACAGAGAGTACGTCATCATTCTGCCGAAGCGTTTCATTTGTCTTGGCCTTTCCGGTTGGAGTCTTTCCGGGCGGCCTTTCTGGCCAGCGCCCGGAAGTAGCGTTTGATAAGCGGGCGATATTCTTCAGGCCCGCCGACGTGCGACGCCTGGAGGACCTGGTCCTTGAGCCGCCCCGGCAGGCGCGCCCACTGGTCGGGCGTAAGGCCCAGTTCGATTAATTGCCCTGCCCGCAGGTCCGTACCGGCCATTCCGATGCGGGTGTTGGAATCGAGCGTGAACCCGCCCCGCATCCCACGCCCCTGCATCGCCATCGCTCCGGGCATCATTCCCATCGCCTTTGCCTGCTGACCGGCGCGTCTGGCGAGCGCAGCCAGCAGGCGGGCGGCCCTGGCGGCGTCCGGCGTCGGGAGGCCCTGTGCGGCGGCCTGGGCCGCATCGTAGGCTTCCGCCAGTTGTCCGGGGGCCTGGTCCTGACCCTTCCCCGGCGGCGGGCTTTTCCGGGCCTGAGCGGCCAACTGCCGACCGAGTTGACCGAGCGCCCGGGCGGCCTGGCCAAGCGATTTGGCGCTTGCCTGCTGGGCGGAGACGGACTGTCCGGGCCGACCTGCGCCCATTGCCTTACCGGCCTTGCCCTGAGCGGACGCTGCCTGTTGTAGCGACTTCGCCGCTGACTGGGCCAGTTTCCGGGCATCGGCTTTCGCGAGAAGTTCCTGGGCGTGTTCGCCGATGAGTTCGGCGCCCTTCTGCACCTGGGCGGTACCTTCGGCGATTCGAGCCTGCCGACCGGCAAGAACCTGCGGCATCCGGCTGGCTGCGAGGGCGGATATTTCCTTTGCGACCTGTTGCTGCCGACGCGCCAACTCGCCCGCCTTGCCGGCGAGTTTGCCTCGGCGTTCGGCGTCGGCAAGGGCCTGTTGCTGCGGCGTCTCGGCCTGGACTTGCCCCGAACCGCTCTTTCCGCTCTGGCCGCTCTTGCCTTCTCCGGCGGGTTGGCCCTTACCGAGCCGGCCGGCGAGTTTGGACATTTGCCCGGCGGCCTTGTTGGCCGAAGCGGCGGCCTGGGAAAGGTTTGGCGGCACGGGTTTCGAACCTGTGCCACCGAGTTGTTTCGAGGCCTCGGCGGCGGAACGGGCGGCTTGCGTGTCAATCCGATCGGGCTGGGGGGCCTGGGTTTTTACGTCGTCGGACAGTTCGGCGGCCTGGCGGGCGATTCGCTGCTGCTCTGCCCGGAGACGGGTCAACTCCTCCTGACTTCGCCGCGCCTGGGCCTGAGCGAGCTGCCCGGTAAGGGCGGCGGTGCGCTTCCGGAGCTGACGCTGTTGTTGGGCGAGATTGCGAGCGGACTTGGCGATGCTGCCGGCCGTTGCCGGTGACACAGGTTTTGAACCTGTGCCCGCCGCCTTGGCGATTTGCCGGAGTTGCTCAGCGGCGGCTGACTGCGGGGCGGTCGCCTGATCGGGACGATTCTGCCGGAGCCTCCCGGTGGCCTGCTGCATCTTGCCTGTCGGGTCGTGCTTCGACATCACC
>DAOVFI010000099.1 GCA_030673005.1 Planctomycetales bacterium | reverse complement strand
ACTGGCGATCGGATCGCTTTCGGTAGAGGCGAACATTTCCAAACCCGCCACCGACGACCCCTGGCTGTTGAACCAGATAATCCACGCGGCAATAAGGTTTTATGACATCAGTCCGCACAGCCTGCATATCTCGCTGCAACTTCGTTCGCCCAATCGTCCGGTGCGCGACCGCACCCTGCCGTTGGGGGTGATGAAATGCCTCTTTGCCCTTACAGGCGATCTTGTCCGCCACAGCGACGGACGCATCGAGATCGCCCGTCTGGGCGGTGATGAGATTGTCTGCACCAAAACCGGGATGCACATGCTCTTTACCGACACCTCGCGCCGGCGCAGCGCCGAGGAGGCCGCGATCACCCCAGGCAGCCGAGGACGATGGGTTCAGCAGTTCAAATTCCTGCGACTGGCGAAGAATATCAATTTCGAGCCGATCATCGTGGCCCTGAAAGGTCTTCAAATCCACTTCAAACCCGGCAGTTTCCTGACCGCATCGCAATATCAAACCAACCCGGCGACGCGTGAGTTATTCGAGGAACTGATCCGCTGGGGAAAGTCGGCTGAACCTTTGGACGACGAAGAAATTGAGGAATTCCTTTCCGGCGCCGGCGAGGGATTGATGCAGGAGCGCCGAGGCCGACCCGTCCACAACCCGGCCTACATCGCTTATTGCCTGTCGAGCCTCCAGGCCTCTCTGAAACATTTCAACAACGCAGTCGGGAAAAAGAACCTGTCCGAATAATCCCCCCCGTCGTTGCCTACTGCATATTACACGTGGCGGGTCAGGAGCCTTTGGCGGCGGGTGCCTTTTTTGCAGGACGCGCCTTAGCCTTAAGGAAGCCGTCGGCGAAGGCGCGGTAGATCTTCATTTTATCGAGTTCCATGGCCTGCTCCATGGTCATGCCGTTCTTTCCTATCGACGAGCGGATAAACTCGGCCTCTTTAACGGCGCGTTTCCGGAGATTCCCGGCGTGTTCAACGGCCTTGTCGCGATGGTCCATCGATGAACGAATGAACGTCGCCAGGAAGACCAGTGAAGGATCGACGAACCTGTCGTTATTTCCAAACCGCCGCTCGAGTTGGGCGATGCGTTTTTCGACGATCTCCCGACCAAGAATCATCTCCACATCCACTTTGTACTTCATCACCATCAGCGGAGGAAACAGCTTCATGGCCCGGCGGAGACAGTAGGCCGACGACATCGGCTCGTTGGCGGCAAAGAGGGACAAGGCCTCCAGAAGAGGCGCCAGGGGATTGCCGGGGCTTACCGCACCGGCGAGCTGGCAGTGCCTGGACGCATCGTAATACCTGCCTTTGGCAAGCATTTTCTGCGCACGTGACATGTTGATGTTGAACAGGTTGTGTCTTTTACCGGCAAGGCTGTGGAGAATAATCCGGTCCCTGTCCTTCCGGACCGCCGGGAAGGGCTTCTGCAAGGGCCCGGCGCCCCTGTCAGTCTTTTTTCCCGGCACGACCGGTTTGATAGTGAATTCTCCCGGCCTGTGTCCGGGGTGGTCCGGATCATGTGTCTGCCCAGGTTGTGTTCCATCTCGTTTGGACCGGGCTTCATCTTCCTGTTCCATCTTCTTCATAATCGAGAGCAGATCGATAAATATGTCCTGCCCCGGCTTGGGCAATTCCTTGCGTTCGGAATCAGGCAGTGTCGGTATCGTCAGGGTTTTGCCGGTGGTCTTATCTGTGGTTTTGTCGGTGGTTTTATCGGTCTTCGGAAATCCCGGTTCGGTCAGATTCCTCCGGACCTGGGTGTCCACGCGCCGCTCAACCGGCCTGCGGGCCTGCTGAATGATTCTGGTATCCCTGCGAGCGAGCCAGGCAGCGGTTGTTTCATCAATTTGCTGCTGGTACGGCTTGCGCAATATGCCGAACAAGGGGCTTGCGGCAGGTCGGATCGCGCCGTAGTCGCCCCTTTGATTGTTCGGAGTCATCGCACCTGGGACCTTCTGGTCGATAGGTATCGGTTTGAGGAGCGGGTTAATCTGCAATTCCCTGCCCATATCCGGAATGATCGGCTCGTATGCCTTAATTACCGAGTCATACAGCTTCCGTGCCGACTGCGACGGAAGGTAGGTCGCCTTCGGGATCGACGTGCCGGGGGCATTAAAACCGCCGGCGATCGACCGCGGAGAAACCACAGTTCGGCCAGGAGACAGATACGCAACAGGACCGCCATACGATACTCCGGAGATAACCTGCTGGAGTCCTACCGACCCGCGCAGAAAGGGGTCCTGACCGGCAGAGGGAACATTCAGCCTCAATTGATTCGCACCGGCGTAAGGCTGGTGGCCGCGAAAATGTAATCCACCCGCGACCTGACCGGTAATGTACAGGTTGGTGTTAAATCTGCTGTTGTCGTAGCGGATAGAGTTAATCCCCCCGCTTCCGATGAGGGAACTGGCGTCCAGCGCCCTTCCGCCCGTTATGCGTTTGACCTGAGCATCTGCTGCACCGGCCACCGCAAGGATAATCAACGCTGTAAGAAACCGCGAATTCTTCATGACGGCTTTCTCCTTCGGTTATAGTTCCACACCCGCAAAGCCGACTATTCATTTCGCGCAGATGCCTGTTCTCGTGCCGGCGCGCCGGACACGGCATACCGGAATCGCCCATATTCCCTGTGCCGGTAAGGTACACCGCTGCGCCGAACCGGCGGGCGGGCAATACGACACTTACGGACTCTTGATCGCAACCTCCGCAAAACTATTATCTCCCAAATACAGGACATTTGCAAGGGCCTCAAACCACAAATGAGAAACCCTGCCGTTTATTATACGTACGAAAAAACGAATCGGCTCATACGTGCGTCAAGATAAGCAAGACATCTCCACCCTTCGAAGCCACGAAAAAAGAGCAGCCCATCCCGGTATGCCGGGATGGGCTGTTGCAACAATACTCACTTTGTCAAGAAGGAGGCCTTTTCTGCCCGAAACAAAGTGTCTGGCAACTCAACTTTTTCCGTCCTTCGATTTCGCTCAGAACCTTCTTCCGGCGAATCATCGCCAAGCCCTGCCTACTTTCTCCAGCGTCGCTTCAACATCGCCACAGCGCCCAGCAGAAGCAAACTCGCGGAGGCGGGTTCGGGGACCGGGGCGTTTCCCTGCCCCCAGGTTCCCAGCACGACGTCAAGATCGCCCTGTCCGACGAACTCGTCAACGTTCGCATCGGCCCGCGGGTCGTTCAGCGGAGCACTGTTTCCCCACTCGGCCAGCACGATGTCCAGGTCATCCTGACCCACGAAACCGCTGATATCCAGGTCGCCGGAGATGACAAGACGCGTTGCAGTCAGTAAGCCGTTGTCGCCGCTGTCGCCGGCGGCGCCGGGAATGATCGTGAAACTCCACAGGCCGATGTCTCCGGCGGCGAGTGTCAGGCCCTGGTCGTCAATATAGTCAGCCGTCATCAGGACGAACTGCTCGTCCTTCTCCACCACCACGCCGGGCATCCTGCCCACGTCGAGCGTACTGCCGCTCTCGAAAGTAGCGGTTTCGGTAACTCCGACCACGCTTATGCCGGGATTGCCGACGTCGCATTGCAGCGTTCCGTTGTTTGTCTGCGTGTACTCGCCGGCCGACATCGTTGAACCCGACCCTCTGACCTGGAAAGTGCCCGGGCCATATCTTGCGACGTGAAGTGTCCCGCACGACATTGACCCGGCGGATATCTTGTACCGCCCTTCGCCGGGACCGTCATCTCCGACAACGATCTTGCCCATCACGTTGACGGTTCCGCCGGTTTGGTTGACAAGTGCAGTCCCTAAAGCGCCGTCCTGCCAGTAGCCGATATTGAGACCACCCGGTTGAGCCACCGTGCCCGTGATGTTGAGCACGGCGTCACCGCTGATGTTGTAAGTTGCGCTGACGTCATCGGTAGTACCGGGATAGTGCCAGTAGCCGCTGCCGCCAAGCCAGAAATTGGCGTCGTAAGAGGTTTTCAGGCTTACTACGTTCAGTATCCCGCCGAGGTGATCGTACACGGATTTACCGGCATAACCCAACCTCAGGGCCTCATGAGATTCGGTGGGGTCGCCGACGGTGAGTGTCCCGTCTGTCTGTTTGATGTAACCGGGCGAGCCTTGATCATAGTAATTCCAGGCAGCATTACGCCCGGTATATATGTACTTGGCCTGCGCGGCCCCCATAATCAGAGCAAGACCGTCGTTGTCGATATAGACGGTGTCGTCCGCCTGCGGCTCCAAGTCCGGGGTGAACCCGGTGCCTGCATACACCCAGTTGGTGTTGGTATGCCAACTGCCGCCTCCCGTGTCGATGGTGCCGCCAACCCATTCCAGGTTCACTTGGCCATAGACGGGACTAACCATTGCTCCTAACAGAAACACAATACTCGCCAATAACAGTGTCTTTCTCATTCCTGTTCTCCTTCTTCTGTAAAGCCTGCTTGAGAAATGAATTAATGAATACAAATCCACATGACTTGCGCGCCCGAATCCTAACTTCCGTCTTCTCACCTCCTCTCCCTTCTGCTGAACCAACGCTCGAAGGTTGCGTTTTTACCGGGGTTTCCATGTTGCTCAAATCAAACCTATTATATTATAGTTAGCAATTGTGTCAAGAACGCTTTGCGTGCGATGTTCGGTTACTTTGCGCGAGGCGTTTTGCAGGACATCGCGACGTTTTATGGAAGCCGTCCGGACCCTTCCGGCCAAAGGAGAACAGTGGTGAAGAACTTAAAGACAATCATTATAGACGTGCCCTGGGACTATCGCTTCGGACGGCAGGTTCACCGGGGCGCGTACCGGTACGCCCGACCAAATCGTCCGTGGTTATTTGACAGCTTGGTGATTAATGCACGTCCCGGGTGGCTTCGGGACGCCAACACTGTCGGTATAATCTCCTCAATGCCGCCTAAGGCCTACCTGGCCGAAGCGCGGCGCTACAACCTGGCGGCGGTGGGCGTTGGGATATGGGCTCCGGGGGGTGAGTTTTCCGGCTTGCCATACGTGGACGTCGATCCGCGTGCTATCGGGCAAATGGCCGCCGGGTATTTCATCGAGCGCGGTTTTCGACATTTCGGGATGATCGACTCCAACAGGATAGGATTTTCCAGGGATTTCCTGCCGGGTTATCGCGGTCAGGCGTTTGTTGAGGCCCTGCGACGTCAGGGATTGTCCTGCAACGTGTTCAACCACAGCAAGAGGTACCGGCCGTGCGGGAAGGCGCTTCCTGCGATTCTGGGCATCGACGAACGGATTCGCCGTTGGCTGGCGGGGCTTTCCAGGCCGGTTGCGGTCTTCGCCACCAACGATTCCCTGGCCATGTACGTCTGCGGGATATGCTGGGGCGCCGGAATCCGCGTTCCGGACGAAGTGGCCATACTCGGCGTCGATGACGACATATGCTGTGAGATGGCGCATCCTAACCTTTCCAGCATCCGCGTACCGGGCGAGCAGGTTGGTTACGAGGCCGCCAGACTGCTGGATGCCCTGCTGGGCGGGCGCAAGATCAGGAAACGCCCAGTCCTGCTGCCTCCGGTAGGCGTTGTAACACGACAGTCCACCGACATAATGGCCATTGAGGACCGCTGCGTCGTTGAGGCAGTGCGGTTCATTCGCGAGCACGCCTACGACGGCATTCGTGTCATGGACGTCGTGGCGAAAGTGCCGTTGTCTCGACGAACGCTGGAGCAGCGGTTTCGAGCAAGCCTTGGGCGAAGTCCGTTCGCGGAAATCCGGAGGATACAAATTGAAAGAGTCAGGATGCTCCTGGCGCAGACCGACAAGACCCTCGAGGCCATTGCGCCGGAATGCGGATTCGACAGCGTCACGCGCATGAGCGCCGCGTTCAGAAAGGCCGTCGGCGTAGCGCCCGGAGCCTACCGAAGGCAGTTCCGAAGGCATTGATCGACCGGCGGATTTCAACGCATTCGCGATGGACAGTTCCACATATCGGCGTTGGAACCCATTTTTTGTTTCAGCGGCTCGGTTATTTTATCCAGCCGACGGGTTATGTCCGGCGTAAGGGCCATATCTCCGGCGGCGGCGTTGTGGCGGATCTGCTCCGGCGTGCGTGCCCCGACGATCACGCCGGCAACACCTTCGCGCCCGAGCAGCCACGCCAGCGACATCGCCGCCATGTCCAGGCCGGCCTCGTCGGCGACCTTGGCAATGGCGGCAATGGCTGTAAAGACTTCCTCTTCGGCGCCGCTTTCGCCGTGGGAGGCCTCGGGGCGATCGCCGCTGTAGAGGCGAGTCCTCGCCCGACCGGCGGGAACGTCGGCGGCGCTGCGGAACTTGCCCGTCAGGAGTCCCTGCATCATCGGACTGTAGCACGTTACCGGTACTTCAGCGTCCGCGCAGGCAGGTAGTATCTCGAACTCTATCGCACGCCACAGCAGGTTATACGGCAACTGATTGACCACCGGTGTCATCAGTCCGAGGATATCCGAAAGGTCCCCCGGACCGAAGTTGCACACCGCCAGGTGACGGACCTTGCCGGCGGACTTGAGGTCTTCCATCGCCCGGACTGACTCGGCGAACGGGACTTCCCGGCTGGGCCAGTGGATGTGGTACAGGTCGATGTAATCTGTGCCGAGGTTGGTCAGGCTCTCCTCGCACGCAGCGGTTATGTCCGCGGCCTTGGCGCGCCTGATGAACTTGCTGCCGATGACGACCTTGTCGCGGTCGGACCCGAGCGCCTCGCCGAGGACCTGCTCGCTGTAGCCCTTGCCGTACAATTCGGCCGTATCGAAGAAGTTTATTCCCGCGTCAATCGCCGCCCGGACAGTGGCGATAGAGTCGGCCTTCTCCTGCGAACCCCACGTCGCATCGCCCGCCAATGCCCAGCAGCCCATGCAGACTGAAGATACTTCCAATTGTTCCTGCGCGATCTTTTTGTATTTCATGGCTGTATGGTAATCTAATACGATTATGTGTCAACATTAGCATAGACGCCGGGTGCATATTGATTTTGGTGGGTCCCAATTGGTGGCACAGGTTTTCAACTTGGTGGCACAGGTTTTCAACCTGTGCACGCCCAACAGCCAACGAAGCAGCACAGGTTAGAAACCTGTGCCACCATCGAACTGTCCACCAAAATCAATATGCACCCATAGAAGCCTTTCAGCGATGATTGTTTTTTTTACAGACCCCCGTTTTGGAGCGGGCGGGTGTCCGAAAAGAGAATTTCACCTCCAATGAAAAGTGGAACTGTCAACGATACCAATTCTTGGCAGGCGTCTGAATAGTCGATATACTAACCGGTTCGGGCGCGTAGCTCAGTTGGCTAGAGCGCTTCCCTTACAAGGAAGAAGTCACAGGTTCGAGTCCTGTCGCGCCCATTACACTTCCCCTTGTAAGCAAAGGTTTTGCGAGATGTCATCGCCCCGTAATCCGGGTCGGCAATCGTGGCACTACACTTTTGACTACACTTTTGAACGTGTAGAGAGGTGCAAAAATGTCACGAAGCCGACCAGCATCGAACCCGTTGTCCTACCACAAACACACGGGACAGTATTACGTGACTCGCGACCGAAAGCGGGTTTATCTGGGTTCCGACCACGACGAGGCAATAGAGAAATATCACCGATTGGCTCTCGGTTTGATAATTCCGGAGAGGCCCCAAACCAAATCGTCACTTTCCGCCAAGGAACTCGCGAATAGATTTATTGCCACTCAGCAGGCGAACTGGCGAAATCCCGACGTAACGTTGAGCAACTACCGAAACTGGCTTGGGCGTTTCCTTCGGGATCATGCCGGCTTGAGAGCAGAGGACCTTACCGTGGAAATGTTTGCCGCGTGGAAAATTTCTCTCAAGAAGCGGGAGTACTCGCCGGAGTCAATAAACAACTACCTCGGAGCCGTTCGTGCGATGTATCTATTTGCCGAGGATATTGAGTTGATTACAGGTTCACCAAAACTCAGGAGGGTTATCGAAGGCTCGGAAAAAAGTCGGGGACAGGCTGGCGTCGCTTAGCCTGTTTGGTGCGGACCGCCGGGCCGGGCTGCCAGCGGCGCAAGAGGAAATCCTGCAAGGCTTGCGGCATGATACGGTACAGCGGTCGTTTTGGACCTGTACCCACGTTGATGGCCGCAAGTTCCCCTTTTCGAATGAGGCACCGGACTTGCTCCGCCGTGACGCGAAGTCTCTTGCCAATCTCGTTCGGTGTCAAAAGCTCCCGGTCCTCTGGGATCGGATTTAGATGTTCGCTGGAGATTGGCACATCAGTTCCTTTCCTCCCCAAACCAGATTACGCCAACGTTGCGAAAACCTTCTTCTCCTGTGTCGGATAGTGGGCTTGTGTCCGTTATTACACATGTCCATATTAGACCACATATCCGCAAATCATTGATGCCGTCCGGTTGATGGTGTAGCGGTTCCTCAATAACCGGCGGATTACA
>DAOVFI010000266.1 GCA_030673005.1 Planctomycetales bacterium | reverse complement strand
GGCGAACCGCCCTCGGTCAGCATTTTCTGGAGGAACATTATCATGACCCCGCCGATGCACACTATCGCACCGATCAGAAAGGTCGGCCTCTTCGCCAGCAGGCGCTCGGACGGTATCAGCAGGAAACCGAACAGGACCGTGAACAGGAAGGACGATTTTGTGATGAAGGTCATCGTCGCGGCCTCGACTTCGTAGTACGGGCTGAGCGCCCACAAAACCTGCCCGACGATATTTATGACCGACGGGACCAGCGCCGCCAGCCAGATGTTCCCCGAAAAAAGGCGACGGGAGTCTTTTCCGGCGCTCGTTCTGTTTTCCCTCGTTTTTCTGTCCCGTAAAAGATTCCCGTCCCCTTTTTTTCGCAGCACCAGCACGAACGGAAGCAGGATCAGCGCCGCGATGGTGTACCGCACAGCGTTGACCGTCCAGGCGTCGAGGTAATCCCTGAAAAATCTCAGGAATATCGGCACGGACCCGTAGGTAAACGCCGAAGCGGCTACGGCGATAGTCGCCGCGGCCTTTTCTTTCTCTGACGTTCCAATCATCGAAAAGAGTGAACCACAAAGGACACGAAGAGCACAAAGAATTTTGTAAAATTTGTAACCGTTCGGCCATCCGCGCCGGAGCCTGCCTGCGATGTTTTTAAGAGCCTGAAGTTTTACCTTTTTTCTTCATCCACGGGCAGTCGTCGCGTTGTGGGCAGTTTCCGCAGCCGTGCTTCTTCGACTCCATCGGCAGGACGACGAACGCGTCAATCGCAAAGACCACCAGCAGCACCAGCAGGGGCAAGTTGAAGTGTCGCACCTCGAAGATGATCCCCGCTATCGGCGGAATGAACCATAACGGTACGATTACCGGGATATGCTTCTTGAATTTTTCGGCGAAGCGGTCGTAGGCCCGGCGTTTTCGCAGTCTGGCCGAAATCAGCCCGTAGCCGGAGGGACACGATCGCGAGCCGTAGCGACGGCAATAGGGGCACAGAAACAGGATTATCCACAGCGACCCGACCAGTCCGTAGAGGACATAAAGCCCGGCACAGACCCATCCCCACACCGACGCGCCAAGCCCAGCCAGGAAAATCCCCGCACCCAATAAAATCACCATTTTATACGGAAGATTCCTGAAAATTTTACCGGAAAGCGTGTTTTTGCGTCGGCCGGCGGATTCGTCAGGATTGATATCGCATCCTGTCGTGTTCTGGGACAATGTATCTTCCTCTCACATATTATATCGGATAATGAGCAAACGTTCGTTTTGCGGCAACCCCGGAGGGGTGATCGTTTTTAGCCCAGGCCGCCTGCCTGCCGGTAGGCAGGGAAGGCCTGGGATTCAAGGACGCAAATAATTTCAAGCCCCGGAGGGGCGATCGTGAAGTTTCCGAAACCCACGAACGCCCCGATGGGGCTTGTCCTTAATTGTATAACCATACCGCCTTATGATTCCAGGGACATGTTAGCCCACGGCGGAAGCCGTGGGTAGGAGAACACCACAACCAGCCAAGCCCCTTCAGGGGCGGAACACCCCGACCGACAACAACTTGTGTCGCCCCTGAAGGGGCTTGACGGGTATGGTTTCCTTTTACCCAGCCCTCCCGGGCTGGGCTAGTATGTATCGCCCTGACGGGCTAACGCTAACCGCTACTTTGTTTTGACAACAATGTCGTCGCAGTCCTTGCCTTCATCTCGGCCTCTGCCGCCGTCGTCTTTCATATTCGGCCCGACACTGTAGAGCAGATAACCTTTATCAGTCCGCTTGTAACGCAGCGGCTTTTCGGTGAACAGGTCGTCGGGAATTTCTTTGAGATATTTCGGCTTCAATTCTACCAGATTGCGCGGGTACCGCCGGCGCTCGGCCTTGCAGACCGCCAGTGCCAACGCCACCTCCGTCAGACGCCGCTGCATGACCACCCGATCGTGGATTTCCGAGGCGCGACTAATATTCGGCATTATTATTGACACGAGCAAATCGGCCATGGTTTCGCTTACTTCTCGACGAGCCGCAGTTGGTTTCCCCGAAAGCGTTTTTATCTTGCGCTCCAATTGTTTCCAGCCCTTCGGCCCAATTTTTCCCACCTTGATCTTTAGTTCTGTCAGACTCCGTTCGTATGCGGCCGAAGCCTGTTTTCTTTCGGCGAACGAGTTCTTGCGAAAGACCACCATTTGGCGGTCGTACAACTGATTCACCTTCACAAGGAACATATCCCAATCCAGAGACAAGCGTTGTTCAGGAAGTTTTTCAGCCTGTTGGTCAATCGTTCCGGTGAGGGCCTTCAGTCCTGCCATTCCTTGTCGACTAAGCAGCATGACGCTATCCAGGCCGAAGAACCGCTCGGTGTTATCTATCGCCTCAGTGACGCCCGGAAGCGCCGGCAAGGACTGGAGATCGGCAAGGTGGGCCTTGGCCTGTGCGGCTGCGAGTCTGCCGCTGGTGGCCAGGACTGAAGCGGCATCGCAGGCCGTCGTCTCGATACTCGCGGCAACCAACCGGTCGATGAGCATCGGTCCTTGCCCGATCAGCCGGGCCAAGCGGTGTATAACCAACAGGTCTGCTCGGGCTGCTGCAATATCGCCAGAACCAGCCTTCAGCATTGCACGGACAGTAAGCGCTATGGACATCCTCCGAAACTGGCAAATCGGGGGTAAGAAGGCGTCTAACATCCAAGGCGGTTTCGAGAGCGACAAAAGCGGGATGTAATATCGAGGGCGCTTGCTTGCAGCCACTGCCAGCACCAGTGGTTTTTCGTTGACCTTCAGCCAATCGGCGACGAGCGGATAATCCTTCGCTGACCATGGTGCTCGCATGACCCTCCCAAGTTGTTGTTCCACGGCGTCGGAGTCCGATTCGGTCCCCGCTTTCTCTGCGCGAACCTGCTCGTAATCTTCCAAGTCTTGGAAATACTCGCCCTTTTCCGGCAGGAGTCGCATCTTCAGTATCTTGAAGGTCTGCACACGCACTTGTTTGGGTATCTTCTCCGGCCCGACAGCATGTATCAGTGGTATTGCGGCGTTGTTTTGCGGCGTTACGCCTTTGCTGCTCATCTTGTTAATGGCCGCGACGTAGTTGATTGTCCCGTCGGCGTTTATAGGCCCGAGGACGTAAGTGGTCTTGCGGGAAATGGTGATTTTAATCTTCGCCGGCCGGGTGGCGGGCTTGGACTTGCCCTTCTCACCCGCCGCCGCAGCGGCAGGTAGATAAATTGATAAAAACGCAATCAAACGGAATCGCTTCCAGCGGATATGGTTCATTGTTTTGTCCTTTTCATCACATGTAGGGTGTGCAGGTTCTTTATCCTGCACACCGGAACCTTCTCCAACCAATCTGGTGTGCAGGAAACAAAACCTGCACACCCTACAATCCGGCAATTCGTCCTACCGGCTACTATCACACCACTTCTCGGTTTTCCTGTTCGTGTTCGGCGTGGTCGGCCTGTGAGCGGTCCTCGTCCTGGCGGCGATGGTTGATATTCAATTTGGACTCGTACAGGCGGTACACGTCAGCCGGTGTCATTCCCAGCAACTGGCAGATGCTGATCCAGAAGAACAGCATGTCGGTGGCCTCGACGCGTGCGTTCTGTAGGTCCTGGAGTTCATACTGCCGGCCCTGTTTCGCCTCGCTGTACCAGTGCTTCCAGGACAGACATTCCTGCAATTCGTGGCACTCGGCGGCCAGCGCGTCGATGTAATTTTTCAAGGCCCTGCCGACCTCCAGTCGCACGTTCGGGCCGGTCCGGCTGCGGTCAGGATCGACCCCTTCGGGCGACGGTTCGTACGTCCCGGCCTCGGCCATCGCCTCGCTCAGCGCCTCGCCCAGCGCGCGGGTGTCGAAGCCCGCACGCGCGTTCAGTTCCGCCTGTAGAGGCCAGATGTCTTCCAGTGAGTTAATCGTCTGCCGGTCCATGTCTTTCTCCGCTGTCGGGTGCGTGTTTGAGTAGGTTTCCGCCGGTGCGCATCATACTGAATATAGTAACCGGTAGCCAGCTTGCCACGCCGTAGCCTTAGCGAAGGCGGGTAGCCTGTAGTCGGGGGGCGGGGGGGGGGGGGGGGTGGGGGGCCCCGATAGGAAGAGCGGGAGGGGGGGGGGGGGACCCCACGGCCAACGCCCACCCCCCGGGGGGG
>DAOVFI010000683.1 GCA_030673005.1 Planctomycetales bacterium | reverse complement strand
ATTGTGCGCAAAAGTGGCAGGAGTCGGTAGGCCGGGACGGAGCGTAAGCGAAGTCCCGGCAATCCATAGAAGAAAGGCGGCTTGAACCGCCGGGACTGCGCTTGCGCTTCGTCCCGGCCTACCGGTCAGTCCCGGCCTACTGCTCCGTCCCGTCCTACCGGTCAGCCTTGGAATTTCCTGACGACCAGTACGACGTTGTGCCCGCCGAAGCCGAAGGAACTGGAGATCGCCGTCTTTACGTCCACCTGCCGTTTCTCCAGCGGGCAGTAGTCCAGGTCGCACTCGTCGTCGGGATTTTCGAGGTTCAGCGTTGGTGCGATCCAGCCGGTCTGTAGGGTCTTGACTGTGGCGATCATTTCCACCCCGCCGCTGGCGCCCAGCAGGTGTCCGACGGCGCTCTTGGTGGAGGAGATGACAAGTCCGTTGCGGGCGTGAGACCCGAAGACTTCCTTTATCGCGCGGGTTTCCATAATATCGTTGAGTTGCGTGCTCGTTCCGTGTGCGTTGATGTAATCGATCTGCTGTGGTGAGACTTCCGCGTCGGTCAGGGCCAGTCGCATGGCCTCAGCGGCGCCGCGTCCGGCAGGGTCCGGCGCGGTGATGTGGGCGGCGTCGCAGGTGGCGCCGTAGCCGATAAGCTCTGCGAGTATCTCGGCGCCGCGTCCGAGGGCGTGCTCGAGTTCTTCCAGAACGACGATGCCGGCGCCTTCAGCGAGAATGAAGCCGTCGCGGTCCTTATCGAACGGTCTGGAGGCTCGCCGGGGTTCGTCGTTACGGATGGAAAGCGCTTTGAGCGCACAGAAACTCGCCAGACCTATCTCGATCAGGGCCGCCTCCGACCCGCCGGTGAGCATCACGTCCGCCTGGTTGCGCTGAATCAGGCGTAAGGCGTCGCCGATGGCATTAGTGGCCGAGGCGCAGGCGGATGCGACCGCGCTATTGGGGCCTCGCAGGCCCCAGAGTATGCCAACGTTGGCGCTGGCGGCGTTGACCATCAGCCTGGGAACAGTGAACGGACTGACCCGCCCGGGGCCTTTTTCCAGCAATCTCAAATGCTGATTTTGCAGCGTTTCCAATCCGCCTATGCCGCTGCCGATAAGCACTCCGCATCGGTCCTTGTCCGACGCTTCGAAGTCGATTCCGCTGTCGTCAACAGCCTCGATGGCGGCGGCGACGGCAAACTGGGCGAAGCGGTCGAAACGCTTCAACTCTCGCTTGTTGAAGTGACATGCCGGCGGGCCTGACCAATCGACAACCTCCCCGCCTATC
>DAOVFI010000272.1 GCA_030673005.1 Planctomycetales bacterium | reverse complement strand
TGCCGCCATCGGCGAAAAATCAGATACGACTGATGTTGAAACTTACGGAACTTGGAATACCTCTGAAACAGGAGAAAAAAGATGAAAAACCGAACAAGTAGAATGTTATTGGGATTATTGGTCGTAGCGATGCTGCTTTCGTGCGTTGCTGTCGGTGCGCCGGCGAAGAAGGACAAGACGCCGACCACAGCCCCAGCCACGAAACCGGTTGTCGAAAAACCCAAGCCCAAGCCGCTTCGGGCAATCCGCGTGGCGGTGTTCGATTTCGACGTTATCAAAAGCGTAGAGGTCGATGCCGGCTCTATCACCGATCAGATTAACGCGATGCTGGCGGCCCTGCCGAAGGTTACCATCGTCAACCGCGACCAGATCAAAAAGGTCGCCGACGAGCACAAGATCGCTCTGACGGGCCTGGTCGATACATCCTCTGCCGTGAAACTGGGCAAGTTCCTCAACGCCCAGTACATCGTCGTAGGCCGGGCCAGTAAGATCGGGCATACTTTTTATCTGGTCGTCAAGATTGTGGACGTTGAAACGACAGTTCAGACGACGGTTTCGGCAAAAGGTTCGGTCGAAAACGGTTTCGAGAACGTCCTCGAGCGTCTGGTTCCGCCGTTGAAGAAAAAAGTCCGCAAGTTGCAGCATCCGGTCGTCAAGCCCGAAGACGTCGCTCTGGCGAGGCTTCGCAAGGCCGCCAGGCCGCTGGCGGGCAAGGTCGTACTGGTGCAGATCGAAGAGAGGCACATCAATCGCCCGCTGGTGGATCCCGCCGCACAGATGGCCGTCGCCGGCCGGCTGAAAAGTCTGGGGTTCGAGGTAATCGTGCCGAAAGACCCCAAAGCCGGCTGGAAGGACGCCTTACTGAAAAGGGGCAGGTACATCAAACAGAAGGTGGATTATCTGCTGGAAGGCGAGGGCGTCAGCGCTTTTGCTGCACGGATGCACAACCTGATAAGTTGCCGCGCCCGCGTGGAACTCCGGCTGATCGCCGTTCCCGGACGGAACGTTACAGTCTGCGAAAAGGGCGTTGCCGCCCGGGTGGATCTCGTCGAAGCCCTCGCCGCCAAGTCAGCACTCGAAGACGCCGGCGTCAATGCCGCCGACGCCGTGATTATGCAACTTGCCAGGCAGATAAAGAAGCCCGTTCCAGACAGGAAAAAGGGAAAATAAATCCGTAGCCAGGGACGTAGCCGTAGCGGAGTCCCGGCAGCGCTTTCAGGCAGCGCTTTCAGATGAATCGCCGGGACTCCGCTGCGCTCCGTCCCGGCCTACGACTAATGTACAGGAAGAAACGTAATATGATTCATTTGAACCGCAAGCACTGGGTTGCAGGGTTGCCGGCGTTTTGTCTCCTGGTCAGCTCGTGTACGACGGGGGCTTTGTCTCCTCCGTCGGAAAACCGCCTTCCTGTCCTGGCATTAGTTGTTGCACAGAAAGCGGGCGCCGACATCAGCGAGAACATCGAGGACCTTCTGGTTGCCGAACTCGGCTCCGAACCGAATCTGAAGATGGTGGACCGCTCCCTGCTGAAGCGAATTCTAAAGGAGCACGCGCTGAGCCTCAGTGGCCTGACAGATAAGAAAAATGCCGTGTCTGTCGGCAAGTTCACCGGTGCGGATTTTCTCTTGTTCGTAGAGGTTCTCATAGAAAAGGCGGCCATACGCCTGGTAGAAGTGCCAAGCGGCAAGGTACTGCTCGAAGAGAAGGTTGCCTTTAGAAAGGATATACCTCTGACGGTTGCAGCAATCAGGCAAAAGACCCTGAAGGCGTTAAGACTGGAACCGGACGTCAAGGACCGGCTTACCGTTGGCATAACGGCATTTCCAAACCGCAGCGGGACGGACAGAAGTGATAAACTTGGCATAGAACTTCAGAAATCCATTCGAAAGCGATTGCGGGCGGAGTCCTGGGCTACGGTCCTTGAGAGGCAATATCCCTCCGGCCTGCTGGATGAAGTCGAGTTGACTCGTCTTGGCCTGGCGAAAGGTCCGACGGGAAACCTCCCGCCGGCCGACGTGGTGATTACCGGAATAATGGAGGACGTAACCAGGCAGTACAATACCAGGAAGCCCTGGAAGGTGAAGATCGACCTGACCATTCGCCTTAGGAAAAAAACCACGCACTTCGGCCGCATTTGGCGATCGGACAGTGTCGGCACCGTCACCGAGGAGATTGTCAAAGAAATCAACGCTTTTCGGCGGAAGGAAACTACGGGAAAACCAGCGGAATCAGAGAAACAGTTATGGCGACGGCACGGGCTTTACCTCATGCCACGAGCCCGGCGCACGGTAGGGCGCGAGGTACATGATTGTCTTTCCAAACGCCAGAAACTTGATACTCGGGAAGCGATTCGCGCCTGGGAGAATCTCCTCTTGCTCGATGCCGACAACTCCGAGGCGAGATTGAACCTCGGCGTGTGTCTGGTGAGCCTGTATCTCTGGCAGCTCAGAACGGATAGAGGCGTGAACAGACAACTGGCCACGGCACATTGCTTACGCGGCTCCTATTTGGTCGAAAGCGCCGCGAGGGTGAACCCGAACCCTCACAACACTGCAACATTCCATTATATCGCCGGGGGCATGACCGAGCGTCTTCCAAAGCGCAGCGCCGAAATGTTCGATTACATAACCTCTCATCCGAAGAACTTCCCAGCCTGGTCAACCAAGTATGCCCGAATCGGCCTAGCCAGACTCCGAAAAGAGCGGGTTTTTACTGAGCTTGATAGAGCGGTCCGAAACGTGCGAGAGGATCCGCGTTCTTTGTGCACACTGACTATTCAATTGGTTAATAATTACGTTGACTTGCCGGATCCGGCCATCGCTTTTGCGGCTAAATACTTGAATTCTCCAGATCCTCTTGTCCGCTTCCTTTTCGAGTACGCGACTGCGGAATTACTGTGGCGAAAGAAAAAGGCTCCGTCTGCACTCGATCATTTTGATCGGGCAATACGGGCGCAGGAAGGCGCATACGCTTCCTGCAAACCTATTGATCGCCTATTGGTGGATGATATCTACCGATTCAAGATCGCTGCTTGTCGTACGCTTGAAAAACCGAAAGAAGCGAGGAAGACGGCCTTGGACGGTGCAAGGCATTTCATGAAAATCGGTAGATTCAATTTTCCCATATCCTGGTTATATTTCCATTGCGTCACCGAGGTACTCAAAGACGATGAGCAAAAAGAAACGCTCGCCATTTGCGATGCCTATCTCGCCGCCAGCGAACGCCACAAGGGAGTGCAGAACAATTACGGTGCACGCATCACAGAAATCAGAGAAAGGCTAAAGGCGAGCCTGTCAGGCATTCATCTCCCGACCTTTGATAAGATGCGTCTCGTTGCAGGCACCGGCACGAATAATCTGTATGCCCCTCGAATGGCTGTTGCCGGCGGCAAATTGTGGATTGTGTGGCAGCATTGGCAATCCGGTGGTCCGGCGATGGTGTATGTACCCGGCGACAAATCCGCCGGGAAAATCTCGGGCCTCCCGCGAACAATGCGTGCGGTTGCCGTAGTTGGAGATAAAGTGTTCTTCGGCGGCAAGGGTGGTTTGTACCAACTGGATACCAAAGGGAAGATAAGAAAGCATTATTCAAAGAGGAACAATCAGATACCATCTAATCACATCGTGGATTTGCGTGAGGGCGGTGGCAGGATTTACATGAGTTTTGTTGAGGCCGACAGGTACGGCGTGGCAGTCCTCGATCCGGCCACCAATGTCGTTACCGTGTTGGCTCCGACTGGCAGGAAGGCCAGGTTAAATACAGAGCCTGTCACTATGGTGTACCGCTTGTGGTGGGATTCGGTTCACTCCCACCTTTACGCAAACAATTTTTTCCTTTCTGGATCAGAGCGAGACCGCCAGCGCCTCGGTTGGATGCAAAGTCCCAAGGGATGGCGGCGAATCAGCAGGGACGCATTTCCTTGCTATATTGTCTCCGAGGGCAAAGAGGCCCTCCAGATGACGATTAAGGGCAAGCAGACCGTCTTCGAATTCCTTAAGACCGGGCAGAAGATCAAAAGCCGTTTACCGCTTCCTGGGCTTATTGGTGAGCCGGCATGGGACGAGAAGCGCATTTGGGTG
>DAOVFI010000551.1 GCA_030673005.1 Planctomycetales bacterium | reverse complement strand
GCATGAGGCGACGAGTCGCGGCGGGTCGCCGGGGCGGCGGGCGGCTGGTTCGGCGGGGATCGGATGGCCTGTAACCTCGCGGCAGGCTTCGATTACCTCCTTGACCGAAAAACCTTCGCCGTTGCCCAGGTTGAAGAACTTTACCTCGCCCGGCTCGATGGCGTCGATGGCAAGGACGTGTGCGGCTGCAAGGTCCATTACGTGAATGTAATCGCGGATGCAGGTTCCGTCGGGCGTGTCGTAATCCTCACCGAAGATTTTAACCGATTTACGCCGTCCCAGCGGAACTTGAAGAACCAGCGGGATAAGGTGCGTCTCCGGGCTGTGGGCCTCGCCGATGTCGCCGTCGGGGTGCGCCCCGGCCACGTTGAAATATCGCAGCGAGACGAAGCCCATGCCGTAGGCCCCGGCGAAGCCGCGCAGCATTAATTCGACGCACAACTTGCTTGCCCCGTATGGGTTTATCGGCTCGGTCCGGTCGGACTCGCCGATGGGGATATGTTCGGGCCTGCCATAGACGGCGGCCGTTGATGAAAAGACCATTTTCGCCACGCCGGCCGCCCGCATCGCCTCCAGCAGCGTCAGTCCGCCGACAGTGTTGTTGCGGAAGTATTTTTCGGGTTTTTCGACCGACTCGCCGGCCTCGATAAATGCGGCAAGGTGAATGACGACCTCGATTTCGTTTTCCTGCATGACGGCAGTCAAGGTCGAGACGTCGGAGATGTCGGCGGTGATAAGTTTGATATCAGTGCAAAGCACAGGTTGAAAACCTGTGCCACCAATGGCCTGTGCGTGTCCGGTGGAAAGGTTGTCATAGACGGTGCACTTATGCCCGGCTGATGAAAGGACGCGGATCAGATGTGAGCCGATATAACCGGCGCCGCCGGTAACTAATACATTCATGAACGCCTCCCTGAAATGGTCCCAACGGGATTCGAACCCGTGTTGCCGGGATGAAAACCCGGTGTCCTGGACCTGCCTAGACGATGGGACCGAGTTAGTAGCCAGCTTGCCACGCCGTAGCCTTAGCGAAGGCGGGTAGCCGGTAGTCGGCTTGCCCCGCCGTAGCCTTGTGGCGAAGGCGGGTAGCCAATAAAGAACTGATTTTTTTACCGGATACCCACCTTAGCTAAGGCTATGGCGTGGCAAGCCAGCTACTGACTACCGGCTACTAATCTAAAAAGGATATTGTTTCTAATCATTAAAATCAAGCAGAAAAGGGGGGCGCTGCCCTGATGGCATCGGGTGGCACGGTCAAGCGGGGTTGAGGTCGTATGACCTCGACCCCGCTTGGCCGTGTTTAGGCTCCCACACGGTTGAGCATCTCACGGCCAAGCCTCACTTCCTGCCTACGCCAAGGCTTCGGCAGGCAGGCGTTCGGCTTGAGAAGTGCCACCAAGTCGTATCACCCAGTCAAACTTCGCCACCAGGCTAAGCCCAGTCCAAGTTTTTCGCCCCGTCCTGTCGTGAATGTCGAATGGGCGATGACGGCGCGGGGATTGACGTCGATGACGCACGCGGCAATCCGCTCACCTGCAATATCGAGAACCAGATCGATCCCCAGAAGCATTATTTTCTCTTCATCGGACACGCCGGCGTTTGCCGCCTCGAAGGCGCCGCCGGCTGATGAATAAATCGCCTGCCGTGCGATTGAGGAAATATCGACCTTTACGCCTTGCCGGTCTGAAAGCCTTTCCAAAACGGAACTTATCGGTAATTTCCGGGCGCCCTGGGAGATGGCTGCAACATCCCGCTCCCGGCC
>DAOVFI010000426.1 GCA_030673005.1 Planctomycetales bacterium | reverse complement strand
ATGGCCTCGCGGGCGTAAGAGAGCATGTCCTCAAGCGCCGTCGCGTCCCGCTCAGGCAGCATAGACCACCTCAGCCTCGGTCAGCACACGCTCCCGGAAGCGCCGGTGCAGCCCCGCGGGCGTATTCAGGTCAACCTTCCGCCCCAGCAGCTCCGTCAACGCCAGCTCCATTCGCGTCAGGCCCATCAGGCCCACCCTGGCATCTGGCTCGAACTCAACGAGCACGTCAACATCGCTGTCCGGGCCGAAATCCTCCCGGAGAATGGAGCCAAACAGCATGAATTTGCGAATATGGTGGCGCCGGCAAAATTGAACAATCTGTTCGTGCGAGATGCCGAGATTGCTTTGCGGCATGGTTCACCTCGAATAATCTTCCAAACGACTAGGCCTTAGCCAAGCGAACCCTGCGAGGTTCGCTTGAATTGAAAAACAAAAAAACTCGAAAACCTTCGGCACTTTCGGACGTAGAATGGGTATCAAACATATCCCTTGGTCCGAAGCAAGGAGGATTTCGAGTGAACGTCAGAATACGAAACAAAATCGAACACCGCAAGCGGCAAATCGCACGACGATTGGACAAAAACGACAACCGAGGGTGCGACCGGCCCATCATGACCGCCTCGAACATCCAGTATGAAATCGCCGATCGCACCCGAGCCACCGCCGCCGGCGGCATCGGGGCAATGCACCGGCTGGTGAAAAAACTGGAACTCGATCAGTTGATCGACCAGCACCTCGACTTGCTGAAGATTCACCTGCCCTACCACGAGTCGGACCACGTACTCAACATTGCCTACAATCTGCTGGCCGGCGGCACGTGCCTGGAACATCTCGAACTGCTCCGCAGCGACGAGGCCTATCTCGACACCCTCGGCGCGCGACGCATCCCCGATCCGACCACCGCCGGCGATTTCTGCCGACGTTTCGACGCGCACCGGATCAACCTCCTCCAAGAAATCTTCAATGCCACCCGTTTGAAGGTCTGGCGGCAGCAGCCCAAAACGTTCTTCGACGAGGCCGTCATCGAAGCCGACGGCACGATGGTCGAAACCACCGGCGAGTGCAAGCAGGGCATGGACATCAACCACAAGGGGCAGTGGGGCTACCACCCGCTGCTGATCTCGCTGGCCAACACGGGCGAGCCGCTCTACGTGGTCAATCGTAGCGGGAACCGGCCCAGTCACGAGCAGGCTGCCGCCTATTTCGACCGTTCGATCCGACTGTGTCGCCGGGCGGGTTTTCGGAAGATGCTGTTGCGGGGCGACACCGACTTCACGCAGACCGAACGTCTGGATCGTTGGGACGACGCCAGCGACGTGCGGTTCATCTTCGGCATCGACGCCATGCCGAACCTGTACGAAATCGTGGAGAATCTGCCGCAAAACGCCTGGAAAGTCCTCCGCCGTCGGCCGAAGTACGAGGTGAAGACCCGACGGCGACGTCGGCCGGAAAACGTCAAGCAGCAGGTGGTCGAAGCCCGCGAGTTCGAGGACATCCGCTTGGTCAAGGAATACGTGGCCGAGTTTCGCTATCGGCCGGTCAAGTGCCACAAGAGCTATCGCGTCGTGGTGGTGTGGAAGGATTTGGAGGTCCATCGCGGCCAGAAAAAGCTCTTTGACGATTCCCGCTGCTTCTTTTACATCACGAACGATTGGGAGATGTCGACCGAGGAGATTGTGTTTGGGGCGAACGCCCGGTGTAATCAAGAGAACCTGTTGCAACAACTCAAAAGCGGTGTGCAATCGCTTTCGGCGCCGGTGGACAGCCTGTTGAGCAACTGGGCGTATATGGTCATCGGCTCGCTGGCATGGAGTTTGAAAGCCTGGGCTGCACTGATGCTTCCGGAGGAGGGTCGCTGGCGGGAGCGGCATGGGGCGGAGAAGCGGCGATTGTTGCGGATGGATTTCGCGACGTTTCGGCGCGCGATGATCCACGTTCCGGCGCAGATCCTCACGACGGGCCGGAGGATTGTTTGTCGGTTGTTGGCGTGGAATCCGTGGCAGCACGTTTTCTTCCGATTCTTGAACCAGCTTCGCCGGCCGTTGCGATGTTAGCGTTTTCTCATGGAAGCCGGAGTCTGGATGCTCCGGTCCGAATGAACCCTGAACCGCACTGAGTGTAGTCGAGTCCGAAATGAAGCATGAAACAAACCGACGCCCCCCACCAACGTTGTTAACGCTGGCCGCTGGCGGTGTCGTTCGAAATTTCGATAAAACAACCATGCCGAACGCCTCCGGCGTTCGCTTGTTTAAGGCCTAGCGTGTTACCGACAGGGCATGGGCGTCGAAGAGATCGTGCAACAATACTCCGGTCTTCGGCTGGCAGACGTCCATGACGCCCTGGCCTACGCCTACGACCACCTAGACGAGATTGAGGCCAGTTTGGCGTCCGACGATGAAGCATCGGTAAAGACTCGTCTGGTTGTAAGTGGTTCTACCTAATGTCTGCTGTTCGCTTTTTCACGGATGAGGGCGTCTACGGCG
>DAOVFI010000403.1 GCA_030673005.1 Planctomycetales bacterium | reverse complement strand
CCGGACAAGAGTGTTCTCAACCATTTGCATTTTGCTTTCTGTGGACTATAAGGAGGGATGGGTTATGGGACGAAGGTTTTCGATACACCTCGACAATGTGGCGACAAACGCGGTGGCCGACACCTACAGGACCATGCTGGGCATGTTCGCCTCGGACGTTGCCGGCAACCGCTTCAAGCTGCGTGCAATTGCAATCGGTGGCTCCGAGGATGCGCCGCAGGACTTGGCGCTCGGTATCCAGGTAGCCCGGATAGATGATGTCTCGGCCGGGGGCGCGGGCACCAGCACGGCGATAACGCCGGAGCAGTTCGATTCGCTCAGCAAGGCGTCCGCAATCACTGCCGGGCATACCTACACGGCAGAGCCGACCGCGTACAATACGGTCAAGCTATTCCAGATGGATATAAATTTACGTAACTCCATCCGAATAGAATGGCCGGAAGAGGATGCCCCAGTCGCGAATCGGGACCAGCTTATCGGCATCCTGTGCTGCCCCCGTACCGGAGCTGCACGCACACTGAGCCTTTCAGCCGAGTTCGAGGAATTCTAATGCCACAGGCATTCTATATGGGCTTTGTATTCGGAAATAGAAAGGCTCAACTGTTGCATTTGGAGGTTTCCCAATGGCAGCATGGCCAGCGGAGGCCGGGTCATTAGGCCTTATAACAGGAAAACGGTTACCTCGGCATAAAAAGGGTCTGCGACCCCGCTCGCGGGTGATTTCCAATCCGGCCGGACGCGGGAAGTTCTATTTCGATGCCCGTGGCAAGTACCGCATATTCAATGCAGCCTGCTACCGGTTCTATCGCTCGAGCTCCGGGCCTCCGCAAGAGGGTGATACCCCGTTCGCGACAAGTGCGAGCCTGCCTCATACGCCCGCAGATACCTACGCGGGCGGCAAGTGGTACCTGAGCATGTCGTACTTCAACGGTGTAATAGATTCCGGGTTCCTGCCGCTCGGGGCGAAAGGCGAAACTTATCTGCGGCTCGATATTTCGGGCGGCGCCGAGGTGGATTCGCCGCCGCCAGGCCCCAACGAGTGGCAGCTCGAAGTGCGCCCAGGCGGGGTCATAAGGGTAACAGGCGTTTTCTTCGCGCCGGAGGACGGCGTTTCTTACGACTGGAATGTGGCACATACGGTCGATGGTTCCGATCCGCCGGAAGATTCGGGTTCGACGGTAAAAGAGTCCGAAGGCCGCGGCATACACATCCTGTCACACGACCTGGGCGGCAACCCCGGCGGCACGACAGTCAAGGTCCGGCTGCAGATGCGCACAACTGCCGGCGGGCACTCGGAGGACTCGGTAGTAAAGAGTGCGGTAGCGGACGATGCGGGCCCGGCCGCACCTCCCGGTGGCGAAGTATGGCCCGGCAGATTACCGGAGAAGGTGTGAGACATGAGGCGTGAGGAAAAACATAAGTTCAGGGGCATATTTGAGGGAGTGATCCCGAAGAAGTAACCCCATAATGTAGGCGGGCACTGCCCGATGCGATGTACGGTCATAGGTCCTGAAACTGCGACGGCGCCGCGTAAGGTATCGTATGCACTTGTCGAGCTCAAGAAGGAGTGGTCAGGTGACTGGTTCCCGGAGCCTACGTTGCGGTTTATGAGCGCATCCTTATGCGCGTCCGCGCACGACCTCGGCCAGTGCGTCATCCGCAGCCGGTACGGCAAGGTCAAGGAGACCTACGAGATTTCACTTACCGCGCGTGAGGCGGGTGACCTGACAGGCTGGTGGGTACGTATAAAGTTCATAAACGAGCAAGGCGAGATGACCGCGTGGGTAGGGAAAATCGAGGGCGAATCGAGAGAAATCTACGGTTCGGATACCGCGCGTACAGGTGTCCAGGACTGGGTTGCATACTCACCGCTGCAACTGTTGAGGAAGAAGTGGTTCAGCCACAGTATCTGGTTCGTGGATAACGTAGAGAAGGAGTTGGGCTGGATACCTTCGTTTAACAGGCGGGACGAATACGGCCGATTGGATGGTAACCGCTCGGCGTACAAGTCGGGCGAGAGCTACGTATATGGAGGCATCCACCTGTGGACCAGGCGCCAGATGGCCGAGTACGTCCTGAAGCGGTTCGCGGATGAAGAGGACGGCCCTACGTGGACGCTTGCGGGCCAGGCGGAACTGCTCGAGGATGTGACGGACGAAGTGAGGCTCGATGTCACGCAGCGGGTATCGGATATTCTTGCGCGACTTATCACACCGCGGCTCGGTATCGACTACAAGGTGGTGCCTACCGATGCCGGGTTCGAGATACACGTATTCGCGCTCGTAGCGCAGAACTACGGTTTCTCCGGAGCGAGCCTGCCGCGGAACCCGAATACGGTTAAAGTGGAATCGTCGAAGCTGCATGAGATGCCGGTAGTGAAAATCGTCCGCAGCGACGAGCAGCGCTACGGCAAGGTACGCATACTGGGCGCGCGGATAATAGTCTGCTGCAGTCTGCGCGCGGACGCGGGCCCCACGCTGGAGGCGATATGGAGCGATGCGCTCGAGACTGCCTACAAGGCCGGCACGGGCACGCCTTCGGACGATGCCGAGAAGCACGATGGCGCACGCACCGCGGATATCTACCGGCCGGTCTATCAGCGATTTGGCGCGCCCGTGGATTGGAGCGTGCCGGCGCCGTCGCTCGATGCATCCGGCAACGTGATAAGCTCGGACA
>DAOVFI010000591.1 GCA_030673005.1 Planctomycetales bacterium | reverse complement strand
TATTATAACATCTCCGAAGCCTTCCGTGGCAAATATACGGCGTGTAGGTGTGGCGAATTCGCCTGCTGCGAAAGCGCCGCCGTACCTGACGAACCACCCCGGCCCGCATGCCTCCGGCAGTTGGGCGGGTGGCCCGCTTTCTTTCGAGTGCATCCCTGCTGATAAATCTATCGGTCAGGTTGAACAAATACCTTCAGGCATTGTCGCAAACGATGACCGGCACGTAACGTATTTCATCGCAAGATGTTACGTCATATTTCCCGCGCAGAATCCCTCACAAACGATAATTCATCGCAGATTTTTCCCGCGAACATCTTACCTAATTTGTGCAACTTTGCTATATTTACGTCCCGGAACTGGTTTTTTGTTGCGTACGGGTCAGGTGGATCATCAGGACGGTGATGTCGGCCGGTGTGATTCCGCTTATTCGCAGGGCCTGGGCGAGTGTCTCGGGGCGGATGGTTTCGAGGCGGTCGGTTGCTTCTGCCCGGAGGTGGGGCACGGCGGCGTATTCCAGCGAATCGGGAATTCGCCTGCCCTCCAGTTCTCTCATCCTGGCAGTGTTCGCCTGCTGCCTGGCGACGTAACCGGCGTAACGGCAATCGATAGCGACGGTTTTCATCGCGTCGCTATGGTCACGCCAGAGTGATGACGTATTCTCACCTGACCGGACGATTATCTGTTCAAGGTTCACGTTCGGATTGGCTAGTTGTTCTGCGATTGTCTTGCCGTCCAGACGAATCTTATTAAACAGCGTCTCGGTCTGCTCGACGGCTTGCCGTTTCTTCGCAAACCTTGCCCAGCGATCATCATCGACAAGTCCGATTTGTTTTCCAATCGGCGTCAGTCTTCTGTCGGCGTTGTCTGCGCGGAGCGTCAGGCGGTGCTCTGCCCGGCTGGTGAACATACGATACGGCTCGATTACGCCCTTGGTTACCAGGTCGTCTATCATTACGCCGATGTATGCCTGGTCGCGCCGCAGTACCAGCGCCTCGGCGCCGCCCAGCAGCGCAACGGCGTTGACCGCTGCGATAAGCCCCTGTGCGGCGGCCTCTTCGTAACCCGTTGTTCCGTTGACCTGTCCGGCGAGGAAAAGCCCGGCTGCGGCCTTGGTCTGCAATGTCGGCCTCAACTGCGTCGGGTCGGCGAAGTCGTACTCGATCGCATAACCCCAGCGGATGACTTCGGCGTCCTCCAGGCCGGGGATGTTGTGGACGATGAATTCCTGCAAATCGACAGGCAGCGAGGTGGCTACGCCGTTGAGATAGACCCAGTTCGTGTCGCGTCCCTCCGGCTCGATGAATACCTGGTGGCTCTGCTTGTCGGCAAATCGCTGCACCTTCAACTCCAGCGACGGGCAGTAGCGAGGTCCTGTTGAGGTAATTTGCCCGGAAAAAAGCGGCGCCCTGCCGAAGTTGTCGCGGATCGCCTGGTGTATCTTCGCATTCGTAGCCGTTATCCAGCAGGGAATTTGTTCGATGTTGATTGAATTATTGAGGAACGAGAACGGCTGGGGCGTCTCGTCGCCATCCTGGCGTATGCAGCGGGCATAGTCGATGGTCTCAGCCGCGATTCG
>DAOVFI010000344.1 GCA_030673005.1 Planctomycetales bacterium | reverse complement strand
TAGATACGTCCCGCCGCCACGTAAGTCCAATGGAAAAAGGGGGGAAATCAAATTTTTTTTCATTACGGTTCACGAAGCCCAGCCATTCGAATGGCTGGGCTTGCCAGATTGCGTTTTCTACCGTACGTTAGACCCTGTGAGTATCCGCCCGGTAAAACTGGACATCTACCGCACCGCGATTCCCATGCGGTCTTTCGAGCACGCCGCCGCCGCGCGGGACCTTGCCGAGGCGATCGTCGTGCGACTGGAACTGTCCGACGGTTCGGTCGGATGGGGCGAGACGCTGCCGCGAGAGTACGTTACCGGCGAGACGCTCGAAACCGTTCCCGACGACATCGAGCGGATGTTCCGGGACGTTACCCAAAGCCGGCGGATGAGCGAAGCGAATCTGCCGGAAACCGAGCGCACCATTACCGCCGCCGAGTGCGCATTGGAGATTGCCGTCGCCGACGCTACGGCGAGGTCCGGAGGCGAGTCCCTGGGCGGACTCATCCGGCGCAACGTGCGTGTTTCAGGTGTACTGGGCTCGGTAGATCCGGCAAGGACTACCAGGCAACTGCGAATGATGCGATGGTTCGGACTGCGCGACTTCAAACTCAAACTGGGCTTCGGAGACGACGTGGACGCCGAGAATTTACGTATCGTGCAAAAGCGAATCGGTAAGACGATTCAAAAGGGCAAGTGTACGCTCCGTGTGGATGTCAACGGCGGATGGACTGCCGATGAGACCCCGGAGCGCATCGCCGCACTCAAACCCTTCGGCGTCTGCGTCGTCGAGCAGCCTGTATTCGGTCCACCGGAGATGCTTATCGAACTGGCGCAACGATGCGAACTGCCGTTGACGGCCGATGAATCGTTCCTGATACTCGAAGACGCCCAAATGCTGCTGCGAGAATCCCGGCGGGTCTGGTTGAACATACGCATCAGCAAGAACGGCGGGGTCAGTCCTGCCCGCCGGATTGCCATTGCCGCCGCTGAAGCCGGCGTACCGTTCGTCGTCGGGTGCATGGTTGGTGAGAGTGGAATACTCTCTGCCGCTCAACGGGTGCTGCTGGCGAACTGCCCGCTGCCGAGATTCGTCGAGGGCAACTATGGAAAGTTCCTCCTGACCGACGATTCGACGAAACCGAGCCTCCGCTTCGGGTACGCCGGAAGGCTTAAATCTCTCAAAGGACCGGGACTTGGCGTGGAAGTGGACAATAATAAAATCGCCCGCTACGGAACGTTGATTAAAACCCTCCATGCATAAACGATGTGTAGGCTGGGCCTCACTCCGTTCGACCCGACCTACTACTCATAAAGAGACAAATATGTTTATAATTTGATTTATTCGTGTAGTTCGTGTAATTCGTGGACTAATGTATTCGTGTAATTCGTTCTTATTCGTGAAATTCGTGGTAAGGAAAGGAGCATCCCGTGCCGGCATTAGGTCGAAACATTCCGAGGCATCTTTTTACCAGCGAGTCTGTCACTAAGGGTCATCCAGACAAGGTTTCCGATCAGATTTCCGACGCCATTGTGGATTTGCTTATAGGGGCCGATCCCAGGGCGCACGTCGCCTGCGAGACATTGGTAACTACCGGGCTTGTCATCCTGGCCGGTGAAGTTGCGGTGCATAATCCAAAGGCCGAAAAAGCCCTGCTGTCGGCCGAGGAGACCGCCCGCAGAGTCATTCGAGACATCGGCTACGACGACTCTGCCACCGGCTTCGACTACCGAAGTTGCGCAGTCCTGCGAAGCCTTCACAGCCAGTCGGTCGATATCGCCCGCGGCGTGGACAGGAAGAAGAAAAAGGACCAGGGCGCCGGGGATCAGGGAATAATGTTCGGCTTCGCCTGCCGGGACACAAAGGCAATGATGCCGCTTCCGATCCAGCTGGCTCATCGCCTGACGTCCCGTCTGACCGAGGCGCGCGAAAGCGGCGAGGTCCGCTGGCTCCGCCCCGACGGTAAGAGTCAGGTAACCATCGAGTATCGCGGCAACACGCCCGCTCGTCTGCTGACCGTCGTGTTGTCAACACAGCACGATGAAAGCGTCGTCAACCCGCGAACAGATACGATCTCGCAAAAGGCCAGGGAAAAACTTATCGCCAAAGTCGTCAAACCCGCTGTCTGTGAGGTTTGCCCGCAGTTGTGGAACAACAGGATAAAATTCCACATCAACCCCACCGGCAAGTTCGTCATCGGCGGCCCGCACGGCGACACGGGCCTGACCGGAAGGAAGATCATCGTCGATACCTACGGCGGGCGCGGAAGCCACGGCGGGGGGGCATTCAGCGGAAAAGACCCCTCGAAGGTGGACCGTTCCGCCTCATATATGGCCAGGCACATCGCCAAGAACATCGTTGCGGCCAGGCTGGCAGAAGCGTGCGAGGTGCAGTTGTCCTACGCCATAGGCGTAGCAGAACCCACCAGCGTCCTTATCGATTGCGGCGGAACCGAAGCCGTCGAGCATCGCCGCCTGGCAAAGGTCGTCAGGGATACCTTCCCGCTGGCGCCGGCCGAAATAATCGACTACCTCAACCTGTTGCGTCCAATCTACGAAGAGACCGCCCGCAACGGGCACTTCGGCAGGACCGGAAGAAACTTCACGTGGGAAAAGACAAAAAAAGCCCGCGACCTTCGCAAGGCCTGCGGACTGTAAGGAACCACAAAGAATATCGAATAACGAACCCGCCTGTCGGCAGGTGCTGAAAAACTAATGTCGAAATTGTACTCAGTCGGTTCGACATTCGTCATTCAGAATTCGTTATTCGATATTCTTTTTTTTTACGTTCAGACTATCTGCGCCTGTCGTCCTTCGCGGCGTTTGGCGTTGATAATCTTCCGTCCGTTACGGGTCCGCATCCTCGCGCGGAAGCCGATTCGGCGGGATCGACGACGTTTCGAAATCTTGTGCGGATAATGCATTCAATACCTCATATTTATCTATTCACTTTACCGGGACGATTATAACGCTCCGGTCGGATCGGATGCAAGAAAATTTCAGCGAGACCTGCCGACCGGGGGTGCATCCCGGTTTGATTAGGTGAATTTTCGTCATTCGCTGCATTGTTATGCACGACTTGCAAAGAGATTAACAGCGCCGAACGGTTTATCGTGAGCAGCGCCGAACGGCAAGCCGCGCGGCTTGCCGGTGCCTGTGTTTATCCCCCGATGGGGCGAAAAAAGTACTTGCCTTCGGCGCGGGTCGATGGTTCAACATATTACTCACAAATAAGTCGGTGTGCGGGCAAAACAAACCTACAC
>DAOVFI010000343.1 GCA_030673005.1 Planctomycetales bacterium | reverse complement strand
GATTTCAAAACCGTCCCGGCGCCTTGGCAAGAGGCCGGGGTTATTCCGTCTGGGCTACCAGGTCGAGATCGCGCCGAAGCGGACCGTAATTGCCGCCGGAAAGTTCCTTGACCTCCGTATCAAAGAAGGAACCGACTTCCTCGCGTTCTTCTGGACTCATGGAGAAATCAAACGCCTTGAGACTCTTTTCCAACTGGGAAAGCGAACTGACGCCCATTATCGGACACGTTACCGCCGGCGAAGACCGTATCCATCCCACCGCCACATCTACCATTGAGACGTCGCGCTCGCGGGCGAATTCCCGCAACTTCAATATGCCGTCGCCGTAGTCGCCCAGCCATTTGGCGATGCGGTCGTCCGTCTTCGCCCGTGAATCATCGGGGATCGGCTCGCCGGGAATGTATTTGCCCGCCAGCAGACCCATTGCGATGGGACGATAGACCAGAACCGCGATATTCCCGGCTTTCGCCATCGGCAGGACTTCGACCTCGACGCCCCTTTCCAGCAGGTTATAGCACACCTGGTGGCAGACCATGGGCGCCAGATCGCCCAGCCGGGCGCAGGAATTTGAGGCTTCAAGAACCCAGGCGGGGTAGTTGCTGCATCCGACGAACCGGGCCTTGCCGCTCTTGACCACCTTGTCCAAAGCCTCCATTATCTCGGGTATTCTCATTCCCTTCCTGGCCCAGTGGATGTAGTAAAGGTCCAGATGGTCCGTTCCCAGTTTGGCCAGGCTTTCATCAATACCTTCGGTGATGCTTTTTGCGTCCACGCCCTTATGGACTTTGCTGGCGAGGAATATCTTGTCTCGGAAGTCCTTAATCGCCTTTCCGACGATCTGCTCAGTGTTGCCGAATTGACCGCCGTACATGGCTGCGGTGTCGAAGAAGTTCACTCCCGCCTCAAAGGCCCTGTGCATGATCTCCACCGACTCATCCTCGCCGATGCGCTCCCCGAACATCATTGTCCCCAGGCACATCTCGGAGACCTTTTCGCCGGTGTTTCCGAAGTTAACTTGTTTCATGGCATTTCATCCTGGCACTGGTGGCACAGGCTTGTAACCTGTGTGATCGCCACAGGTTGCAAACCTGTGCCACTGTAAAATGATGATTGACAGAGTACTACATTTCCAGCACGCTTCTCACAATAAGGTCTTCAATGTCCGGTTTGTACTGTCCGGCCCAGTTGTGGAAGAAGTGGCTTTCGGCCTCGTATCCGCCGGCGCGTAGTACGTCGCTGGAGGGGATGTATCCGCTCCAGCCGTTGACGTAGCCCAATACCAGGACCGAACGGATATTCCGCGCGTCAGTCGAGTTGTCGGCTGTGTTGGGAGTTAATTGCTCCTTTATCCTTCGCCCGATTCGCACACACGGTTCGCCCTGAAGGGCGACCAGGCGGAAACGTTCTCCGATTTCAATATATGCAATTTCATAGGGACGGGTGGTGGGAATCTCGCCGATCGTGCCGTCGGCAACCTTAGCCGACATAAATTTCTTCCATTGGGCAACGGCCTCCTGCTCGGCGCCCCTGCTATCTGCGCCGGCGATCTGTTCGGCTGAAGGCGGACCCTCCATCGGCAGAGAGATGACTCGCCCGCCGACGATAATATCCCCGGCTACCTCCTCCATGGGGGTCTGCTCGATTACGCGGGTTACTTCCTTCGCCAGTTCCCAGCCCAGCCCGGCAACGGCCGACGGGGGAATGCCGTACATAAACTTGTAATTTGTATTTATGTTGTACGGCTTGATCTCGCCGGCGCAGCCTTGTGAGAACAGCGCCGTGCAGTCGCCGAAGCGGTTCTCGATAATCTCCTGGGCGAAACCGGGATAGTCATTGCCTATCAGGGAAGTGCCAATGGCGCTGGCGTGGCAGGCGTAACTCATCACAACCGACTTTACGCTGCCGTCGGCGCGGACGGCCTTCAGTACGCCCACCTCGGGATCCACCTCGCCGTAAGGATTGGCCCGCCAGACCGGAAGACCGTTGGCGTTTCGCCAGCGACGGTTGATGGAAATGTGCAGGTCGCCCCGACCGAAGAAGAGGTCTATCGGCTCGGTGTCGGCAAGGGCCGATTCAACCACTGCTACAACCCGCTCGACGAGAAGGCTGCGGTAGTCTTCGACGCTCAGGCCAAACTGCTTCAGCGGCTCTTCGCGGATCGGACCGCTGTGGGTGTGCGAGACGCACATCAGCACCTCGCCGGACTCCAGGCCGGTCTTTTCCTTTATTCCCGCCCTGATACGCTCGAGCATGTCTTCCCTGAAATTGATAATGTCGAGGTCGGCGATCACCAGTCGCCGCCCGGACTCATCTTCCAGGGCGACGGCCTTGACGAACACGTCGTGGTAAAACCCAGCCGGCGGAGGATTGCGATAATCCGTTACCTCTTTCGGGTCCGCGCCGGGCGAGATGCATATCCTGGCAGTTCCGCACTTCAACATGTGTCGTTCTCCTTTTCTTTTTTCTTGTTCCGGGATACCGACCCGTCGGGGCCGATACATCGCGCGAAAATTCCCTTTTATATCAACACGATATACCACGCGACGGGTCTGTCAAGTTGTTGATTATCCCGAAAGGATTCGACATCGGCAGGTGGCACGGTCAAACCCGGAGCGCAGCGCAGGTTTGGCCGTGATGACGCACAACCACGGCCAAGTGAGGTCGAGGCCTAACGGCCCCAACCTCACTTGACCGTGCCACCCGGGCAGGTCCCTGCCGCGTGCATCGCGGCGGCGCAGGTGGTACACTTATGGCAATATGACCGACGTGCAGCTGCCATTTAGTGCCGGGGCGAAAAAACCGCAATCCGGCAAGGATGCCGCTCCGACCCGGTCGGCGCCGCTGACGGTCTCGGACCTGGTGGCGCGGATTAAGGGGGCGTTGCTGGAGGCATTCCCGAAAAGCCTGGCGGTGGTCGGGCAGGTCAGCAATTTCAAGCGACACTCGTCGGGGCATCTGTATTTCTCGCTCAAGGATGCCGGCGCTTCCGTTGACGCGGTGATGTTCAGGCGTGATGCAGCCGGAGTCCGTTTCGAGATCGAAGACGGACTGGAGGTCGTCGCTGCCGGTCGCGTCGATGTGTACGACCGCCAGGGGCGGCTGCAATTCTATGTCGAGCGGATGGCGCCGAAGGGAATCGGTTCGCTGGAACTGGCGTTTCGGCAACTGAAAGATCGACTCGAGCGCGAGGGTCTGTTCGACCCCGCCCGCAAAAAGCCGCTCGTTCGTTTTCCGCGCGCCGTCGGGGT
>DAOVFI010000176.1 GCA_030673005.1 Planctomycetales bacterium | reverse complement strand
CGGGGCGTCCCGGCCTATCCGTAACCTGTACCTTTTGTTCTTATTTGCCGGGACTTCGCTTCGCTTCGCCCCGGCCTACAGGTTGCAGGAAAAGGAATGTTAAATGACAAAAATAGCGATAACCGGCGCTGCCGGTCGGATGGGTCGGCGGATAGCGGCCTTGGCGATTGGGTCGGAGCAGTTTGATATAGTGGCAGCGCTGGAGGTGCACCGTCATGAGGCTGTCGGGCGGGATATCGGAGAATTGGCCGGTGTGGGGACATTCGGCGTGAAGGTGGCGGAGGAACTTGAGGAGGCCCCGCAGGTGCTCATTGATTTTTCCTTTCCCGACGCCACTATGCACTGGCTGGAGGTCTGCCGGGAGCACGATATTGCGATGGTCATCGGCACGACGGGCCTGACCGAGTCGCAACTGGCCGAGGTCGCGGACTCGGCCTCACGCATCGCCATCGTCCGGGCGCCGAATATGTCGGTCGGCGTGAACCTGCTGCTGAAGGTCGTCGGCGAGGTAGCCGTCGCTCTCGGTGAAGATTACGACGTTGAGATTTCCGAGACGCATCACCGCTTCAAGAAGGACGCCCCATCCGGCACAGCCATCGCCCTGGCGAAAGCCGTCTGCGCCGCGACGGGCAGGGAATACGGCGAGTCGGCGGTGCTTGGTCGGGGCGGTCAAAGCCCGCGAAGGCCCGGCGAAATCGGTATGCACGCGGTCCGCCTCGGCGATACGGTCGGCGAGCACAGCGTCCATTTCGGCTGTCTCGGCGAGACGGTAACGATTTCGCACTCGGCCCACACGCGCGACACCTTCGTCCGCGGCGCACTCCGCGCCGCCCGATGGCTCACCGATAAAAAACCGGGCCTGTATTCCATGCAGGACGTTCTGTTCGGAAGAATACCGTGAGACCGGTCTCTTTTTTTTCTCTGCGTTTTCTGTGCCTCTGCGGCCTATCTGTTATAATGCCGCAAAAGGAAAATCGCACGGAGGATGAAGAAGGCACATGGCGCGACGAATAGCATGGAAGCAGAACGGATGCCGCTGGGAGGTCGCTCCCGCCTGGGCGGACGCTGTCGGGACCGCCCGGCGTCTGAAAACCTCGCCGTTGATCGCACAAATCCTGCATAATCGCGGACTGGACGAAATCGAACCGATCCGCATGTTCCTCGAGCCCAAACTCACCGATCTTCATCCGCCCGAACTTTTGCCCGGAATCGACGTTGCCGTCGAGCGCCTTGCGCGAGCGGTGAGCGACAAGGAAAAAATCTGCATCTATGGCGATTACGACGTGGACGGCATGACGGCGGTGGCGATCCTTTACCGCCTCCTGGCGATGCGCGGCGCGGACGTGGATTTCTACGTGCCGCACCGACTGGAAGAAGGCTACGGCGTCAACATCGAGGCCGTCGAAAAAATCGCCGCTGCCGGCGTCAAACTGATGGTAACAGTCGATTGCGGCGTCTCTGCTGTCGATCCGCTTCGCCGGGCGAGCGAGTTGGGCATGGACGTGATCGTTACCGACCATCACGCCCCCGGTCCTGTCCTGCCGGACGTCCTGGCGGTTGTGCATCCGAGCCTGCCTGACGGGACCTACCCAAATCCCAACCTGGCCGGGGCGGGTGTGGCGTTTAAACTCGCATGGCACCTGGCTCGCCGGCTTTGCGGTTCCGACCGCGTGGACGAGGCGACGCGTGAATTCCTGCTGGAGGCGACGTCGCTGGCGGCGCTTGGAACTATCGCGGACGTGGTTTCGCTGGTGGGCGAGAATCGCGCGATTGCCGTGTATGGCCTGAAGGGCCTGGCGGCGACGGAGCATCCCGGCCTGCGCGCCCTTATTGCCTCGGCAGGTCTGGAGAGCGAGAAACTTGATGCGTATCACGTCGGCTTTCGTCTGGCCCCCCGATTGAACGCCTGCGGTCGGATGGGCCATGCGCGTCTGGCCGTGGAGATGCTGACTCGCGCAGGCGCTGACCGCTGCCGGGAAATCGCCGTTTACCTGGAGCAACAGAATGCCGATCGCCGGAAAACCGAACGACGGATCACCGAAGAAGCGGTTGGCATGGTCCAGGCCGGCCGGGCCGACGATAAGGCAATCGTGCTGGCTTCGACCAACTGGCATGCGGGCGTGGTCGGGATTGTTGCCTCGCGTCTGGTTGAGCGGTTCGGCCGGCCGACCGTGCTGATCGCCATGGACGACCGGGCCGGTCGAGGCTCGGCAAGGAGCATCGACGGTTTTCACATGCGCGACGCCCTGGCTAACTGCGCCGACCACCTTATAAGTTTCGGCGGGCACGCTATGGCCGGCGGGCTGTACATCGCTGCCGATGCAATTAAGTCCTTCACTTCCGATTTTGCACACTACGCCGCCGATAACCTTTCAAAAGAGACACTCCTGCCGGTGCTGAAGATTGACGCCGAGGCGACCCTGGTGGAACTGTCATATCCGGTTGTCGAGCAGTTGGAGCGTCTGGCGCCGTTCGGGCGGGGCAATCCCAGGCCGGTCCTGGTTGTGCGGTCCTGCCGGATAATGACGGCCCCGCAGCGAATGGGACGCAACGGCGGGACGGTAAGTTTCCTCGTCGGTCAGGATAAGCCCAAAAACGCGCGAATGCGATGCGTAGGATTCGGAATGGGCGACCTGGTCGATAAACTCGCCGGCATTAATACGGTAGATATCGCCGGCGAACCGACGCTGAATCACTTCAACGGCAGAACCAATGTTGAAATGCACCTCCGCGACGTGACGATTTCCGATTGACGATTTTCAATTGCCAATTGCAAAAATGTTCGTTGGATCTTCTGTTCAATTGGAAATTGGCAATAGAATTTTGCCGGGACTACGCTTCGCTTCGTCCCGGCCTGCCGCTACTGCCGAATTTTCGCCACATCGTCCCGACCGGACCGCTTGCGGCGTAGGCAAAGGCTGCCAGCGGCAGTGTGAACTGGCGGAAGAACCACGCTGCGGCAATGACGAAGACGGCCATGACTATGTGGTTGAAGGGTTTTCGTCCTACCACGAACCGGTTAAGCAGGTGCGAATAGCGGAATTGCGTAACCATCAGGATGGCTGCGGTTAATGTCATCGCCGGAAGGGCGACACCCACGGTAACGTTCAACCACCTGGCCGATTTGAGGCCTTCCTCGGCGCCCTGGAGGTTACCGAACAGCAGCACCATCGCCGCCACCAGAACCGCCGCCGCCGGTGACGGCAGGCCCCTGAAGTACATGTGATGCAGCAGGTCGGGCGCGTTTTCTATCGTGAACCTTGCCAGGCGGAGGTTCGCGCAGCAAAGATAAATAACCGCGATGACCATCACCGCCTTGCCGAGGTAAGACGCCTGCGGCTCGAAGAACTCGAAGTCCGGTATCTGTTTGGTAATGGCGACTGTATGTACCATGAGGATCGCCGGGGCGACGCCGAAACTGATTATGTCGCACAGGCTGTCCAGCATCGCCCCGAAATCAGTCGCCTGCCGTGTCATCCTCGCCACCCTTCCGTCGAGCGCGTCGAACAACAGGGCCGCGAAGATTAACCAGGCGGCAATCATCAGGTTGGGAAGGTTGCCCGCGTTGCCCAGTCCGCCTTTGGTGGCGTAATGGATCGAGGCGAAACCGGCGGTCCCGTTCATCAGCGTTACCAGCACCGGCAGGGCGGCAGTGCTGCGAAGCACCGTCTTCCGCAGGGGTTGACGGGTCCGGAGCGCATCGACGTCGGCGGTTTCGTCGTCCGTTTGGTTACTGATCACGAATTTCTCTCCTGGGCTTTGTCGGCAAAGCACGAATAAGAGGGTGGCACAGGTTTTCAACCTGTGCACGCCCAACAGCCAGTGAAGCAGCACAGGTTAGAAACCTGTGCCACCAACAAACTGTCCACTGAAATCAATATGCACCCTCGGGCTTACTCCGGTCGGGCAGGCGAATCAGCACGGTCCGGCCTGCCCGGACGGTCTGACCGACCTTGACGGCGATCTGCCCGATCAGCCCGTGGGGGACCATTAACTCCACGCGCGAGCCGAACTTGACCATCCCGATCCGCTGGCCGACTGCGACTGTCTGCCCGACACGCACGGCTATCTGGCCGACCAGACCAAGGGGGATCATCACCTCCACCCGCGAGCCGAACTTGACCATCCCGATCCGCTGGCCCGCTGTAACCTGCTGGCCGACACGAAGGTCGGTAACGATTCGGCGGGCGATCAGTCCGGCGATCTGCCGGACTATCAGCGGAAACGCCTGACCGTCCCCGCCGTTGGCCGTCAGGCGGATTGTCGCCGATTCGTTTCGCTCGGATGCCTCGGGCTTCCGCGCGTCGGCGTGTCCGCCGTTGTGGTGTTCGATCTTCTCGACTGTTGCGTCAAAAGGGCTGCGGTTGACGTGAACGTCGAAGATGCTCATAAATATTCCAATCCGCACGCCGTCGGTCCCGAGCGGGCTTTGGGCATCGACGGGCGTGATATCGACGACTCTCCCGTCGGCGGGGCAGATAAAGGCCTCCTGTTCCGCCGGGCGGCGCGGCGGGTCGCGGAAGAAACAAATCACGTACACCCACACCACCGCCGGCAGGATCACTATCGGCCAGAACAACACCGCCGCCACAGTCGCCAGAACCGCGCACACGAGCGTGGCAATGATTATCTCACGCAGGCCGTATTTTGTCAGGGGAATGTGCATTAACCTGAATTCACTTTATCCGCCAAGGACCGATAAGTCAATTCACGCCGGCGCCCGGTAGTTCATTCCAGAGCAAATGACGGGTGCCGTGCCTTCACGCACAGCACAGCGTGTAGGCATGATATGCGACACAACATATTCACGCTCTTTGCTTCGTTATATGCGGGAACATGCCCACGCCCAAAGACGGGCGAGGGCACCTGCCTGCCGGTAGGTAGGTGGCACCCGTCAATTGACAATTGATGCAATACCATCGCCGCGTTTTCTTCTTCCGATTGACCGCGCGTTGCAAATTTTATCAGGCGGTAATATGATTGGGGCACGATTTTCGGTCCGTCCATTCAGGAGCGGTTGTATTGGTTTTCCGGACATCGGGAAGGTGGAAACGCATATGAACGACGAGTTTCAGCAGTTGAAGCGTGCAGCCAGGCAGACAATCGAGACGGACCGTCTTCTGGCCGGCGATGTCCTCGCCCCCGGTGCGGTGTTGCACGAGGCGGCCCCTGCCCCGCCCGCACCGGTCGCGCCCGCCGCCGGTCCTGCGCTTTCAGCCGATGCAAAGCGTAAGGCCGACGAACTGGAGGCAATTGACGCCAGCGAGGTTCGCGGCTGCACGAAATGCGGGCTTTGTAAGGGGCGGAATAAGACTGTCTTCGGCGAGGGTAACCCGGACGCGGACCTGTTCTTCATCGGCGAAGGTCCCGGCGCTGAAGAGGACAAGCAAGGCCGGCCTTTCGTCGGCAGGGCGGGTGAACTGCTGGGCAAAATGATTACCGCAATGGGCCTGACGCGCCGGGACGTGTACATCGGCAACGTCGTCAAATGCCGACCGCCCGGAAACCGCGCACCGATGACCGACGAAGTCGAGGCCTGCTGGGATTACCTCATCCGGCAACTGCGAATCATCCAACCAAAGGTTATCGTTACACTCGGCAACCC
>DAOVFI010000281.1 GCA_030673005.1 Planctomycetales bacterium | reverse complement strand
GGCTATGGTGCCGTCGTATGACTGGCATTTTCCGTCGATGTTATCCTGGCATTGGCCGCAGACGTCATCGACGCCCACGATGACCGCGACCTCCACCGAAGGGTCCGCCATCACCAGCCGGAAAATCTTCCTGAAGTCGTTTGTTTCATCTCCCAGGTGCTCTCTGCCCATTCCATAGGCCCAGATAATGTTGAATACGTGATGGCCGCAGATACTAACCACGACATTCCTTCCTTTCCTCATCTATAAGCACAAACTGACCGATTTCGTCGTGTATTTATTGTAACTTCTTAATCTTCAGCCCGTTAGGGCGAAAGATTTGTAGCCCGGTCCGTAAGGGCCGGGAAAAAAGTCGGCAACCTTTTCGGTCCAGCCCCGGTAGGGGCGGCACAAATCCATCGGATGCTATCTGTCGCCCCTTACGGGGCTTACGGTTCCATTGAAGGTCCTCAAACCCCCGCCCTTACGGACGGGGCTACAGTTCTTTCGCCCTAACGGGCTACCAAATCGGTCAGTTTGAATTAATGAGTGCGTAGGGTGCGGAAGGTTCTGATTGCCTGCACACCGAATCGCCCATTTACCAATGCGGTGTGCAGGAAAAAGAACCTGCACACCCTACCGGCTTTTCAGACAGAGCCTGGTTTTCCCTTTCACAGTCCCAGCAATCTGACGGCGTTTTCTCTGGCGACTTTCTGGAAAATCTCTTCGCTGATGCGGCCTTCCTCTCGGTACTTCAGCAGGAGATCGACCAGCGGCGTCGGCGTGCCGGGCGTGCAGATGTCGGTTCCGAACATCAGGCGGTCCTGGAACTCGTCGAGGAATTTCGCGGCGTAATCGGGATCGCGCGCCAAGGCGTTGCATCCGCTGTTGGCCGACAGGTCGCCGTGGAGGTTCGGATACCGCCGGAACAGCCTCGGGACGACGCCTTCTTCGGCAATCGGATAATTCGGATATTCGTCGCGGTCGGCGGGCGTCCGGAGCGGGGCCATCTCCGCCCAGAACGCCTGCGAGTGGGCGAAGAATTTCAGGTCGGGAAACTTTCGCAGCGACCGCTCCAGCTGCGGCAGGCCCGGATCGTCGTACAGGCCATAAGTCCCGCCGATTGTCGTGCTTATGTGGAACGTCAGCGGGATACCCGTCTCCTGGACGTGCCGGAAGAGGTTCTGGACCATCAAGTCGGAAAACGGCAGATTGGCGGTAACCTCCCCGATACCCTTGCAGCCCTTGTCGCGGTAGTGCCGGAGGATGTCGCCCAGCGGCGCGTCGGGTGAATTTGTCATCGCACGCGGGTCCAGGTTGCAAAACGGGACGAACCGGTCGGGATACCGGCTGCAAATATCGAGTATCTCTTCGACGGTCTGGCGCGCGTAGCCGCACTCGGGGCTTACCGTCGGCATCAAGATTGCCTTTTCGATACCGACCTCGTCATGGCGCTTAATAAGGTCGTCCGGCAGGGTATAGACCTGCTTCCCGTCGCACGTCGGTCCGGGTGTGCTTCTTGTGTGTCCGTGAACGTCGATAAACATTCGCATCGCTCCTTTTACTTGGCGTTTACAAGGCGGTTGAAACCGTCCTTGTCCAGCGCGTTTGCGCACTCGGCGGCGGCCTTCTCGATAGGGTCGCCGCCGGTAAGTTTTTCATCGATAAGGGCGCGGACCTTCTTGTGGTCGCCCCTTTTGGTGCAAGTCAGTTTCACCACGCCCAGGCCCAGGATGGCCTCGACCCGGACGGCGCGATCGGCGTGATTTTCGACGAGATTGAAGATGTCTCCGGGATTCGGTCCCATAGCCCCGCTCTTGTGCTGTTTAAGTCGCCAGATAACCAGTGAAAGACTGTCGTAAGTACTGTCCATCATCAGCAGACCGGTGCAGTATGCCCTGACCGCCCTTGCCCGATCGGGTTTTTTCCACCGGACGTACAGTTGATCCAGCTGATCGCAGGCATCCTTCTGAAGTTCGACGCCGATCTGTACTAAATCCAGCCTGGCCCGCTCGGCGATAAGGTGATGCCCCATCACCATAAGGTCGAACAGATACTTCTCGGCCAATGTGTACTCCTGCTCGCCTCTGGCGAAGTGGTAAGCGAACAGCATAAGCGGGACCTGGGCGATGTCCACAAACCTCTCCGCCTCGTCAGCCCAGTATGGAATCTCGATTTTCTTCGGTGTCAGGCGGAAATAATAGGTCATTTTCTTTCTTGCAGCGCCGTCGGCGATCGGATCGGCCAGACGCTTCAGCAGTTTTATTTCATCCGCCGTCAGGCGATATTTATCTTCCAGTATGTCCGGGTGATGCTGGAAGATTTTACTCAGCACGCCGGCGTTTTCGTCGAATATCTCTATCGCCTTCTGGTAATCGTCGCCGGCGTCGCCTTCGCCGGAAGGCTCGGCCGGAATTATGCTCGTCAGCGGCTTTTCGGGTTTCTGGAGCGTCAACTTCCCCGGCCCGAGCGTAGCGCTCGTCGGCGACGACGCCGAAGGCAGCAGGATCACCTTGACAAGCACGATGACCACGAATCCGCCGAAAATCCCCGCTATTACCCATCCCAGTTTGTTTCCCATCTGTCATTTCTCCTTATGCGTCCGTCGCGTGGTCGATCCGTCGTTGGTATTGGTTTTCTTCCGTTTCCTCGGCGCCAAGTAGATTGTCCCCAGGTTTTCGGGGCTGTAGAAGTACCGTTCCGCGCCGGCCCAGCTGGATGCTTCGGACTCAGCGGTGGAGAACCTGGTGAAATTGATTCCCCACGTCGGCGAGTCGCCGCCGGCGCCGAATGCCTTCAGCGGGATCGCCATTTCGACAGTCCATATTCTCGAACCCCTGGCGACGGCGACTCTGGTCTTTACCGGCCAAGCCCCGGACCATTCGGGAATCGCTCCGACGCCGCGCTCGGCTACGACTACGCCGTTGGACTTGACCAGAAGGTGATACAAGTCCCTGACGTCTTTGGCTTTTCCGCCCGGGTCCACGATTAACTCCACCAGGTCTTCCCCGACGGCAAGGAGCTGGTCGTAACGGACGATGTTATCGGCGCGGGCGCGGGTTTTTTTCTCGTCCGGCTCGTCGCATCGGAATGCCAGGTATAGATTGCGGTCGTCGTAAAGCGCCAGCACAGCCGTCTGCCGCCGGGCGAAACCCCTGCCTTGTCGTCCGCGATGTCCCAGTGCGATGAAATTCGCGGCTGTATTGCCCTCTCGCATCGGCCAGTCGGACAGGTTGCCGTCGATGGTTATATCACCCTTGACGAATCCCGCCCGGATGAACGGAACCGCAGCGACCGGATTGTCGCTGCGGTGCAGGTCGGTGGTCATGACCAGGGGGATATTCATTCTTGCATCCGTACCGGTCGGGACGCAGTCGCCCTCCGCCGCCAGTTCGACCGTAAGGCGTTCACCTCCCGCCAGGCTGCGGCGCGCCCGCCCCCCCTCGACAGGTCGCCATCCGGCAGGCAGGGAAGAGATGCGAATTTCAACTTCGACAGGATGCGGGCGCTCATTGTAAAGATCGGCCTTGATAACGGCGCGAAAACGCCCGCCGGCGGCATCGACCACACGGCAGCGAAGGCGTTCGAGACGGACGCGGCAGGCGCGCTGAAGGAGTTGTTTCCACGCCAGCCGCTGCCCCAGCAGTTGTCGGCTGGTGACCCGGCTGGGATGAATCGCCGAAAGGACTTCCTCGGCAAGGATCCTTCGCGCATCGACCCAGAGATTTCCGTCGCGGACCCATCCGTCCAGGCGGGCGTCGAGGTAATGGTCCCCGGCGGCGTCCAGACAGGCATAGTGGACCATTGTGTCGATCATTATCCGCCCAACCGCTTCTTTGTTCCTCTGGCGGAGCAGCCAGAGATAGGCTGCATCCTGCAATCCGCGGCGGAGGCGCTTCAGGCGCACCGAAGGCAGGACGGTATTGCCGAGTGCATCTTTTCCGGGATAGAACAGGCGTTCTTCGCCGCCGCCGACCGGCTTCGACCAGTTGAGCACTTCTGGCAGGAAGATGCC
>DAOVFI010000642.1 GCA_030673005.1 Planctomycetales bacterium | reverse complement strand
TCCGACGATCCCGACCTGCGCCGGACCGCGATTGAGAAGTTGTCGAAGCACGACTGGGGCCGGCGCGGATCGTACCTGAAGGCCTATTCGATTTTGTGCGAAGACCCGGACGCGACGGTCCGCAGCGCTGCCGTTCGGGCGCTTGGACGTGCCGGCGATGTAAATTATGCGAAGGTGGTTATAAAGGCGCTGGGAGACCGAGAATCGACCGTTCGATGGGATGCCGCCGTCGCGCTGGATTCGATATCCGTCCCCGAAGCGGCCGAACCGCTCGCCGCCAGGGCATCTTCGGACATCTCGTCCGACGTCCGCACCGCAGCCGTCCGCGCCCTGCGGCATTACCGCCGGCTCGACGTCCTGGAGACGCTCCTGCGATGCCTGAACGACCCGAAACTTTCCGTTCGGCTGAAAGCGGCCGAATCCCTGACAGAACTGACCGGAGAGGCCGCCGGCACAGACTCACGCGCCTGGAGGCGGATTCTTGCCGAAAAGAAAGACCCCTTCGAACGCCCTGCCGAGCCGAAAAAGAAATCCTGGCTGGACTGGTTCAGCAGGCGAAAAGAAAAGAAGACCGGTACGAATCGGTAAAGAAGCCGTAGGCCGGGACGAAGCCCGCCAAAGGCGGATAAACTCCGCGGAGTCCCGGCGAAATCGCTGGAGAGAGTCGTAGGCCGGGACGAAGCGCAGCGTAGTCCCGGCAAACCTGCTGGAGAGAGTTAATGCAGCATCCTAAAGTCGTGGTTATCGGCGCCGGCAGCTTGTTCTTCGGGCGTCAGGCGATCTGGCAGATGGCCCATTCCGAGCACCTGCGGACCGGCACCCTCGGCCTGGTGGATACCGACGCCGAGCGCCTGGAAAAAATGGCCGCCCTGGCGCGGAAGGTCGTCGATCATACCGGCGCGCCGCTGGCGATAGAGGCCTCAACCGAACGGCTGGACGTACTGGCGGAGGCGGACTTCGTCGTGCTCAGTTTCGCTGACCGTGGGGTGCACTTCCGGGGTATCGACTGCGACGTTTCGGCAAGGTACGGCGTACGTATGTGCAGCGGCGATACGATAGGTCCGGGCGGGATATTCCGCGCGATGCGGGAGTTCCCGGTAATACTGGAAGTTTGCAGGGACATTGAGTCGCTTTGCCCTGACGCATGGGTGATAAACTACATCAACCCCACCGCCGTACACGGCATCGGCCTGAGACGATACGCGCCGAAACTGAAAAGTTTTGCACTCTGCGACAGCCTGCACATGCCTCGCGTCAAGAGGTTGTATGCAAAACGGGCAGGGATCATCGAAACGGATGAGCAATTTACCGCCGAGATCGACAAGAAATTCGACATGCGGATCGCCGGCGTGAACCACTTCACCTGGATGCTCAAGGCCGATTTCGACGGCAGGGACGTTACCGTCGCC
>DAOVFI010000369.1 GCA_030673005.1 Planctomycetales bacterium | reverse complement strand
CCGATCGCGTTTCCGATTGTCTGTGAAATAATGTCGTGGATCGAGACGATTCTACTCGGAGCGAATACCTGGGTGAATTCCAGGGATATGCTGAGGGCGACCCCCGCGACGAATATCGCCGGCGCCATGAACCACCGGCCGGGCCTGGTATTCTCTCGCGACCAGGCGCCCAGGGCGCAGAAGGTCAGCGGCACGAACATCAGGACGTTCGTTACCATGTCCGACTGGCTCCACCCGGCCTGCGTCAGACCGACTGACTGCCGGAAGACCGCCCAGGCGCGCCCGAATGACATCGACTGGATGCCGAACGGAACGAGGCAACCGTAGAAAAGGAAGGCCACATAAAAAATCGTGACAATCAGATAAACCTTCCCTGCGCTTCCGGGTGTATCCTGTCGTGCCGGGCGCTCGCATTCGACGGTTTGGCGTTCATGTTCCAAGCCCCCCTGCCGGGGTCGCATGCACAGCGCAATAAGCCCGCCCCACGCCAGCATCGCCATTAACGCCAGTTGAACTCCGGCCCAGCGAAGGAAGAGCACGCTCCAGGGCAACTCGACACGCCGGTCCGGGCCAAGCAGGAAGCGGATCGCCGGGAAAGTCAGGCCGTATTTTTCCACCGCCGGCTCCAGACCCAGATACAGCAGCGCCCAGCCGGGACCGGTCAGCAACACCGCCAGACCGACTGCAACAAGCCTCTTCAGAATCCCCGGCCCGACCCACGCGCGGGCAAGGACAGCAGCGCCGGCGGCAATGACGCCCAGCAGCAACGTAAGCCAGACCGGTCCGACCCATTTGGCCGGTACGGATCGAATAAGTTCGGTCAGGTTGTCGGTATCGGCCCACTCGACCACGACCAGCCAGCACAGGATAATCCAGGGCGCTGCGCTCAACAGCGCCAAGCCGCCGACTTTCACTCCCCGCCGCCGACCCAGACGATAAACGCCGCCGGCGGCGACGCTCGCAACCAGCAGCGACAGGCAGACAAGACCCTGAAGGGCAAGGAACCGGCATATCTGTTCCCAATCGCCCCCCCACTCAAGCCTCGGCGCCCCGAGAATGTCTTTCTGGCTTTCGAGCGTAACGGAGAACCGCAGCAGGAACCAACTTACCAACCCCACGCCGGACGCCCATATCGGCAGGAACGGGATATAACGAGGTCGGCGGGCGAGGAAATCGCCTATCCACGCCGGGGCGAAACCGATCCACACAAGCAGGACGGAAAAGGCGGCGATATAGACAGGTCGATAACGCCGCGGAAATAATTCGCGCACGTTGTAAGGGGCGTTCGGAAGCCGGATGAGAAAATGGATCGCCGCATAGGCCCCTACAATAGCGACCGCCGCCAATATCAGCGCCGCCAGCGGCCTGAGGTTTGATTTACGTATGCCCAAATTAACAATTCCCTGCGCCACTTCAGAGAAGATTCCGAATTAAATTCTTTTTTACCGCTACTATAGACACGGATTGCCGACTGGTACACTATCGCTTTATAACCATAGTAAGTACATTCAGCAAGACGTACCACGGCAGCATAAATAAGGATACACAACGGAGAAACCGATGCCAAAGAAGCGGAAATTCAAGATCGCTTTACGAACCTGCTTACTGTTGACCGCACTTCTCGTCCCGGCCGTCGGACTTTCAAAGCAGAAACCGGCGACTGCGCCGGCGCGGAAAAAGAACCTGAACGCCGAGGCGGTTTCAATCGCCAAGGCCGCGCAGAATCAATTCGGCGAAGGCTACATCACACGCATCGACGCCAAACGGCACATAGTCTATATCTCGGCAGTGGACAAAAAGGCGATGATACACGTCGCGCGCTCGATCAGCCTCTGCCACGACGTGCAGCGAAAGATTCTCTTTCCCGAACCGCTCCGGTGGAACGTTACAGTCGTCCTGCCTACTCTGAAGGACTACCGCAAACTGGTAAAAAACCCCAAGGTCAACGGCCTGTACCACCGTAAAAAACGCACGCTGGTCAGCATCAGTTTTAGCGGCGTTCTTGTCCACGAATTCATCCACGCCCTGCATCACAACGACCAGGCAATCGCCGGTCAGAACCATCCGATCTGGATAACCGAAGGGCTGGCGACGCTGTTTCAGAACTCGCGTATCAACGACGGCAAAGTGGAAGTCATCACCGACGCCGGGCTGCTCGCCGCTCAAAAGGCGATAAAGCAGAAGAAGGCGTACAAACTGGCTGAACTATGCTCGATGAAGCAAAGGGCGTTCGTAAAGGATGCGGAGACATGCTATCCGCAGGTGCGGTATGTGATGTTGTACCTGTATCGACTGGGGAAATTGCGACAGTTCTATAAGACATACAAGGCCGATTACAAGTCCGACCCGACGGGAGTCAAAACCCTGGAAGAATTGTTCGGCAAGCCGCTCGCGAAGATAGATTCGGACTGGAAAAAATGGGTCCTGGCGCAGAAGCCGCCGTGGCAACCGGCGCACCGGCAGCGGGCGCATCTTGGTGTGCGGATGAAGCAGACGCCCGTGGGTGTGAAGGTAATCGGTCTCGTCCGCAATTCCGCCGCCGCCCGGGCCGGTCTGCTGAAGGTCGGTGACGTAATCATCTCGCTGGCCGGTAATCCCGTGCGGACGCCGAACTCGCTGACCGCAGCCGTTCGCTCGTGCAGACCCGGACAGACCATCGAGATAGAGGTTATCCGCAAGGGACGAACCACTATCCTCAAGCACATCCTGGGGCTTGCGCCGAAATAAAAATAACGCTCACCCGAGTGGCACAGGTTTATAACCTATGGCAACCGCACAGGTTACAAACCAGTGCCACCATAATTTGATGATTTACAGAGCCTACGTCTCGTCCGCAAGTCCGTAGGTATATGACTCCATTGGGCCGGACGATATTGTTTCGAGCGATTCAGCGGCGCTCGTGAAGTCGAAATGTTCCAACAACCGGCGTAGTTTGGCCTCGGTGCGTTTAAGGTTGACTCGATGTCGCCATCGGCTCATCCGGCTCATTGGCAGGACCGG
>DAOVFI010000038.1 GCA_030673005.1 Planctomycetales bacterium | reverse complement strand
GTATGAATGAAAATATTAATGAATCTGCTTCCGTCGATCCCCGAATAGCATTTTTCGATCATCATGCCGCGACGTGGGATAACGACGCGGGTGTCATTGATTCCAACATCCGTCGTTTGGAGCAGTTACGGGGTATGATGGATTTGCGCGGCGGGCAGGACCTTCTGGAGGTCGGATGCGGGACGGGTCAGATAACGGACTGGCTATGCTCGGCTGTCGCGCCGGGGCGCGTGGTGGCGGTAGATTTTTCCGAGGAAATGCTCGAGCGTGCGCGGTCGAAGGGAATCGCCGCCGAGTTCCGGTTGCTGGACATCTGTTCGTCGTCGCCGGGAGTGGGGCGGTTCGACGTGGCGTTGTGCTTTCACAGTTTCCCCCACTTTCGAGACAGGTCGGCTGCCTTGGCGAATATATCAGCGGCGCTGAAGGCGGGCGGGGCCTTGATTGTGGTGCACCTTGCCGGAAGCGAACAAATCAACTCATTTCACAGTAACGTCGGCGGGGCCGTAAGGACCGATTACCTCCCCGAAACCCACGCCTGGAGCAACCTGTTGTCGGGAGCGGAACTTAACCTTGTCAAGATGCTCGATGTTGACGACCTGTTCTTCCTCAAAGCGGTGAAATAGGAGTAGGCCGGGACGGAGCAAAGCGAAGTCCCGGCACGCGCATAATCTGTTCGTCTGTTCGACCCGCCGGGACTCCGCTGCGCTCCGTCCCGACCTACGAATTCTTTTGAATAATCCCTCTGTCACACAGCAGCATTGCCAGGTTCAGGAAGAAACTCATGTGCATCAGGTTGCCCCTATCGACGGCGTACGGTTCTTCCGGGTAAATCCTGAAACTGCCCTCGCTTCCCGGATGAATCGTGTTTATGTGTTCACAGATAAGGTTGGTCTGGTCGGTGTATTGAGTGATCAGGTTTATCTGCTCGGCGGCAAGGTCTTCTCTACCGTCCCATATCAGCATCTGCGCTATCGCGGCCGATACCGCTATGTAGGGGCCTGCGCCGCTGTACTTCGTGTGATAGGAGTGTTTTCCCTCCAGCAGGTCGGTGAAATCGTTGGACCAGTATGACCGCCGAATCAGGGGGTCCTTGTCGTAGAACCTCTCCCACAGGTACCGGAATGTCGAACTTGCCTTTTCGTCCCAGACGCAGTTGATATACCAGGGCATGAGGCTGAACCACATCGCCCCGCGAAATGGTTTGCCTTGCGTATCCATTCCCCAGAGATAGCGATGCTCTTTCTCGTCCCAGAGATGTTCGGCCATTGCCTCCTTGATTTTATCCGCGTAAGTCGCAAACCTCCCGGCCTTGGTTTCATGTCCGATGCTCAAGGCCAGTTCGGCCGCGTCGCGGAGTCCTTTTTCACAGGCGGCGTTGATATGGACGTGATAGCCTTCAGGAGAATCAATCTCGCCGTCGGCCTCGCGTATTATCGCTTCCTCCCTGCCGGGGATCATCCTGTATTTTTCATCAAAGACGGAAATCAGGTATTCGGCGCCTCTGTCGATCATTTCCCGGTTATTCTTCAGCCATTCGGCGTCGCGGGTATGCCTGTAGTACGCCCCGCACTGCCGCAGCACGTATCCGGCGGTGTCTGTCTGCTGCTTGTGCCGATCCCTGTTGGGGCCGGTATATGGCCAAGGCTCGTCCACCTTGAACGACCCGCCCCAGCTGCCGTCCCGGTCCTGGCAGGTCTTCCAGAAGGCGATTATCCTTCTGAGCCGGTCTTCCATTCCGAAATACAGCAGCGGTTCGGCAAGGGCGGTGCGGGGATAGCAGGCCTTGCCCGCCCCGTAGAGGAATCCGTTATCGAAGCGTTCGTCGGACTCGACGATTCCGCCGGTGGGATATTTGTCCTGACGCCAGGCGATGCTTTCCAGTGAAGCATCCAGCATAGCCTGTAATTTTTCCCGGTTGACGTTCATTTTTACAAATCAATCAATTGTGAATCATTCGGCAGGCTGGGCCGTCAGGCCCACCTTTTTCTTGCCACGGTTGCTGCCGAGGACGGGGTCCTGGTCCAGGTAGAGTTCCCACTGGCTCATTATATCGAGCATTTCCTTCCCGCGTTTGCAGTCCTCGACTGTCATCCTTCCGCTGCTGACGAGTTCGTAGTAGGGTTCGAGGCTGGTCTGCCTGTAGAGGCCGGCGTAGAGCTTATAGAATTCTTCACGCGGCAGGCGGGTGCGTGTAACGGCGTGGAGGGCGTCGAAGCAGGTGTAATCGTCCGTCAGCAGTTCGTTTTTCCGCTCGCGATATAATTCCGTGCCCGGCAGGGGGGTAAGGACGGTGAACTGGGTCTGCGTGATCTTCATTTTGTCCACGTAGTCGCGCAGACGTTTGAAATCGTCGGCCTCCCAGTCCGGGTCGGTGATGAACGCGCCCCACACGATGACGCCGTTGTCGTGCATTATGCGGACGGCCTCATCGTTGGTCTTAAGGTCAGTGCCCTTGTTGATGCCTTTAAGCCCCTCGTCGGAGACGGCCTCCAGCCCCAGCAGCACCGAAGACAGTCCGATGTCCGCCCATTTTTTCACCAGGTCCGGATGGCGGACGACCGAATCGGTCCGGCACTCCATGCTGTATCGCTTTTGAATGCCCTCGGCAACGATCATCTCGGCGATGGCGGTCTCGCGCCTGTAGTTCATCAGGAAGTTGTCGTCCATAAACGTAATGTGGTCCATATCGATGGTCTTGATCTCATCAATGACCCGCCTGGCCGACATTTGCCTTGTTATGCCCTTGTAGAACTGCCAGACGCTGCAGAAATTGCACCGGAACGGGCAGCCGCGCCCGGTCGCCATGGAAATATCCGGCTTACTGAACAGCCAGAAATACTCGTCGCGATTCCGCTCGATAAGGTCGCGGCGGGGCATGGGCAATTTGTCCATGTCCAGTTTCATCGGCCCGGGGTCGTTGCGGACGAATTGCCCGTCGCTGTCGCGCCAGATGAGATCGGGAATATTCTTGAGCGGCTGATGGTTTTCGACGGCCTTGACCAGTTGGGGGAAGTTCAGTTCGGCTTCACCCGCTGAGATGACATCGACGTAAGGCAGGAAAAAATCCTCCGGCAGCAGCGAGGCGTGAATCCCGCCGATTACGGTGAATATCTCGCCGGAGAACTCCTTGGCGGCACGCATCACGTCCTGGGCGGCATAGACTTCGGTTGTCAGGGAGGTTACGACAACCATCTCCGGTGCGAATTCCTCGAGCGTCCCGGCGAGGTCCGCCTCGACGCGCATATCGAGTATGCGCAGATCGTGGTCCGGCACGCTGGCGGCGACCATCTCCAGCGCCAGAGGTTCGGGCATCGCCGCCAAGCGAAAACCGATAAGCGATGATTGACATTCCGGATGTACAAGTAATATTCGCATTTCGACGACTCAGGCCCAGGGGAAACTCTGCCCGGTCAGGCAGGTGTATGCCCGTATGTATTTCTGACGGGTCTTCTGGACGATTTCCTTCGGCAGGACCGGGGCGGGGGGTTGGCGGTTAAACTTGATTTTGTCGAGATAGTCGCGGACGAATTGCTTGTCGAAACTGGGTTGGGTGCGTCCGGCCCTATATTCTTCCGCAGGCCAGAAGCGGGAGGAATCGGGCGTGAGAACCTCATCGATGAGGATTAACTCGCCGTTTTCATCGCGCCCCCACTCGAATTTCGTATCGGCGATGATCACGCCGCACTCGGCGGCGTATTCGGCGGCGGCTGTGTAAAGTGCGATGGAGCGATCGCGCAATTCGCTCATTACCTCGGCGCCGACCAGTTCGGAGGCCCGTTCGATGGATATGTTCTCATCGTGTCCGGTTTCGGCCTTGGTGGCGGGCGTAAATATCGGGGCGGGAAGTTTCTGGCACTGTTTCAGACCGGAGCCAAGCACTATCCCGCAGACGCTCTGGGTCTTCTTGTATTCCCGCCACCCGCTGCCGGCGAGGTATCCCCGCACCACACACTCGATGGGTATTACGTCGCAGTTTTTGCACAGCATGAACCGCCCGTCGAGTTCCTCGGTGCGGAACTCGGACGGCAGGTCCTTCAAGGCCGACGAGTGGACGTGGTTAGGGGCGGCCTCGGCCAGTTTGTTGAACCAGAAGAGGCTGATCTGGGTCAGTACCCTGCCTTTGTCCGGGATGCCGTTGGGCATGATCACGTCATAGGCGCTTATGCGATCGGTGGCGATAATGACGAGGTTCTTGCCCAGGTCGTAGATGTCGCGGACCTTCCCGCTGCGCTTCGGGCGCCCCGGAATCGACGTTGTCAGCAGTGCAGTGGTTTCCATGCCCTAATCTTCTACCTTCCGACGGTCCGGGAATCAAGCGAAACGTTGGAAGCGATAACTCGCTTTTTTTCAAACATCACGCCCGGCTACCGTTTTCGATTCCATTCGAAGAGGGGGCCGTAGTTTGTTGAATCTTCGGGCCTTTTCCTGCCGTACTCGAAGGGCTTCGGTGCAAGGAGGATCGGCCTTCGCTGGGCGACGTTGACCATCAGCCCCATCGCCAGGCAGTTGACCAGCATACTCGATCCGCCGTAACTGATCATCGGCAGCGTCATTCCGGTAATAGGCGTCAGGCCCATCGTCATGCCCACGTTAATGAGAATCTGCGCCAGGAGAAGCCCGAGCACGCCGACGACCAGCAACCGCCCGAACGGGTCGTTGGTCATGCCTGCGATCTCGGCGCCGCAGAAGAAAATCGCCACGTAGATGAGCATTACGCCCACACAGCCGAGGAAACCCCACTGCCCACCGATGACCGCGTAGATAAAGTCGGTGTGATCGTCCGGCAGCCAGCGGAAGTAGAGGTTTTTGTCTTCCGGCGCTTTCTGTCCCCACAGTCCGCCGGTGCCGAGGATGATCATCGACTGCTGAAGTTGGAAACCTTCGTCCATAGCCACTTCTTCGTCGCCCTGCCGGAGCCATCCCTCGATTCGCCTGAGTTGATGCGGTTTCATCAGCACCAGCGGAGCGGCTGATATGACATATTCCTTCTCGCCTATACTCCCGGACCAATAAGCCAGACTTTCGCGATCGGCCAGGGCGGCCCGGCTCAGGCCGGTAACGTTTCGCGGGACGGGGAAGAAAACCGCTACCGCCGCCACCGCAACTACAACCAGCAGGTGCCGAATCTTCGCACCGGCCATGAATAGCATGAAAAACAGCGTCGGCAGGAAAAGCAGGCTCGTTCCCAGGTCCGGCTGGACCAGCACAAGCCCCAGCGGAATAAACGTCAGGGCAAACGGGATTATCAGACCCCGGAACCTGCGATAGTTATCCCCGTATCGCAGGTACCACGCAAGCAGGATGATGAAGGTCAATTTGGCGATCTCGGACGGCTGGAATAACCCGAAGCCCAGATTAATCCAGCGGTGCGAGCCTCGGATCGCCGGGATAAGTAAGGAGGAATATTCGAATTTACTCGCAGCCGCCAGGATGCCCAGCATAACAAGCGTCGCTGCGAACAGCGGATAAGCGGCCCGTCCGATCCGTTTGTACGGCACGGCCGTTACGGCGAAAAACGCCGCCAGCGAGATGAAGACCCACTTAACCTGCTTGACAGTGCTTCCTCGCACCGACGGATTGGTCGGGTCGGCCTGCTCGGCTGCATGGACTGCAAGGATGCTGATGACTATCAAGGCGATCATCGCCACGATAATCGGCCAGACCACGCCGCGAAGATAATTTCTCAACCACTTGAACATAATTTATTGATACATCAGTGCCGTTTACTTATTAGCCCCGGATGGGGCGGTGGGTGGCACGGTCAAGTCGGAGACTTGGCCGTGTTTCAGCGACATCACGGCCAAGCCTCACTGCGTTCGACTTGACCGTGCCACCCATCCGTGGCGGACTACTGTTTTCCCAGATATCCGAAAGCCCGGCAGACGTGGACGACCTGTCTTGCTATCGGTCCGCAGGTCTCTCCGCCGCCGGTGTCGGAGTATTCCACCATTACCGCAAAGGCGATTCTCGGATTGCGATACGGCGCGAATCCGACGAACCAGGCGGTGTCTCCGGTGCAGACGACCGGTCCCCAGCGATCGAGCCTCCCGTCGCCGTTCGAATCTATCCTTATCCGCCGAGGCGCCGTCTCGGCCGTTCCCGTCTTGCCGCAAATCTGAATCTCTTCGCCGGAAAAATATTTCCGGGCGGTGCCGTGTGCGGAATTGACGACCTTGTACATTCCCTCCTGCACCAGAGAGACGTGCCCGGCGCTGACCCGCAGGCGGCGAACCTGCTGCTTATCGCTTAACTCGCGAACCAGCAGCGGCGAGCGGAACACCCCGCCGCGGGCGATCGTCGCTATGGCGGCGGCTACGTGCATGGGTGTAACGGTAATTTTGCCCTGTCCGATGGCAAGAAACCTTGCCTCGCCGGCGCCCTGCACCCGGTGCGGATCGGGCAGCAGACCGGCGATCTCGCCCGGCAGTTGCGTCCCCGGCCTGTCGGCAAAGCCGAACCTGCCCAGCCACTCGACCTGGCGGCGAAGTCCAAGCCGCTCGCCGACGTTGTAGAAGAACACGTTGCAACTATGCTCGATAGCGCCGACGACCTCCAGCAATCCGTGACCGATGCGATGTCTTTCCCATATCCAACAGCGAAACGCGCCGGGGTTGTGGAGGTAGCCCCGGCAGTTGAATTGCGTGCCGGGCGTGATCGTACCGGTGGCCAGGGCCGCCAGGGCCGCAAGGGGTTTGACCGTCGAGCCGGGCGGGTAGCGAACCGCGACGGTCCGGTCCAGCAGCGGCAGGCGGACCTGGTCGGCGATGAGGGTCGCGAACTCCCGGCGGTAGGTGTTCAGGTCGTAAGTCGGCAGCGAGACCATCGCCAGGACTTCGCCGGTAGGTACGTCCAGGACCACGATCGCGCCGGGCCGGGCCGCCCCGGTCCGCTCACGCTGGATGCGGACCAATTCGCCGGCCAGGGCGTGCTGGAGTTCGATGTCCAGCGTCAGATGCACATTCTTGCCGATGCGGGCGTGCACTTCTTCAAGCGTCCTTCCGGTCCTGCGTAAGCGTCGATACCCGCGCCGACCACGGAGCAGGTCCTCACAAAGCCGCTCGACGCCGCTCGCCCCGATAAGGTCGCCGGAAAGATGAGCGGCAAGTTTGGTCTCCAGCGGCGCATCCGTTTCCCATCCGGCCCGGGCGTCCTTTCGCTGCCGGTCCGAGAGCGGGCCGAGAAAGCCTATTACGTGACAGGCGTCGCGTCCGCAGGGATACCACCGGCGGTATGACGGACGAACCGACGCGCCGACCATCTCGCCCAGACGCGACCGCACCTTCACAGCCGTCGCCTCGTCCAGGGCTGGAACCACGGCGTGGGCGAGGTTCTCATCACGGACCGGACCGCCGACGCCGCGACGGATCGCTTCGACCCGTACGACGGCGTTTTCTGCCGCACGGGACATCTCGTTACGCGTCGCGCCGGTCAATTCGATAGCCAAATCCCACGTCCGCCCCAGGCGCTGATCGAAAATCGCCTCGGCACGCTCGCGGGAAATCTCCTCCCGACGCCGGATATCACGAACCTGCTGCCGCACCCAGCGTTCGTATGCCCTCCGGTCGGACCTGGTCGAACCGGGACCTTTTAACATGCGATAATCCAGGCAGAAATCGTAGCACGCCTCGTCGCAGGCCAGCACCCTGCCTTTGCGGTCAAGGACCTTCCCGCGAACCGTCGGCAGCAACTCGACCCACGTCAGCAGCGCCTCGGCCCGACGGCGATACTGGTCGCCCCGGACCAACTGCATGTCCGCAAGACGAACGACAATTACCGCAACGGCGGCAACGGTTACTATAAGAAATACTTTCAGTCGGCGCTCGTACATTGCTTATATTCTCTTATCCGCCGCAGGTGGCACGGTCAAGCAAGGCAGGTGGCACGGTCAAGCGAGGTTGAGGCTGTTTGGCCTCAACATCGCATGGCCGTGTTTGGCGCTCCATGGTCCGGCAACATCACGGCCAAGTCTTCGACTTGACCGTGCCACCCATCTGTGTATCTCACGACCAAGCCTTACTACGTTCGGCTTGACCGCGCCACCCACAGGAACTTTTGAAACCGCTTCAGAACCGCACAAACCAAAGGTGTCAACACCGCAGTATAAATCGAAAGCCCCAGCGTCTGAAGGATCGGTCGGAAATACCCCCCGCCCGTCCGTCCAAAGATCAGCACGTCACAGGCCGTCCATATTTCATAGACAAACACACAGAAGACGAAGCCTATGACCATTTGCGTCAGGGCCTTTTCACGAAAGAGCACGCCCCGGATTTGGAATATGCCCGCACAGCCGGCTGCGTACAGCAGCGCCGGCAGGCCCGCTCCGCCTCCGCTGAGCGTCATGTCCACCGCAAACCCCAGCATCCATCCGGCCAGGGCTGCGTCGGTCGCCCTGGGAGCGAATAATCCCACGAAAACCGCCACAGCCGCAAGCAGTTCCGGACCGACCCATCCGACCGGCGTGCGAAACCACAACAACTGACCGGCAGTAGTCTGAACGACAATCCCCATCAGAGCGACAAAAATCAGAATAATAAAGTGAAACCAACGCATGTCTATCCGCCCGACTTTCCTGGTCCTGCTTCGTGATAGGGAAGTACGATATAGACCTCCTGAAGCCCCGCCGTGTCGGCAAATGGTTCCACGAACACAGTAACGAAGTGGGCGGCCTTGACGTTTCTCTCGACGCGGACGACCCGTCCTATCGACAGGCCGAGGGGGAGCAATCCTGCCGAATTGTCCGAGGTCAGGACATCGCCGGAGCGGATGCCGTGATCTGCCGCAACGTCTTTCAGCACGATACGTCTTCCGTCGCCGGTGGCGGTAACCGGGACCGGCGGACCGGCGGGATGTGCGCCCGGAGACTTGCCTCTGTGTCGGAAAGTTATCGGCCTGCGCCCTCCGCCGGGGCTTTTTACCTCGACGATCCTCTTGCCACCGGGTTCGACCATCCGCCATATTTGCGCGTTCATCCTGAATTTCCGGTCGGTCGCGAGCAGGAGTGTCGCGGAATGGGCGGCGCAGTCGCTGATCTGCCCGACGACGTAAGTCCGTCCCAGCGCCGTAAGTTTTTCAGGCAGCGCTATCGGCGTTTCGTGAAACAGCCTGCGCGTGGTTACGACGTCGCCGGCTTCGACGCCGTCGCGCTTCCCTGCGCCGAGGAGCCGACGATTGCGAAGCGGCAGCGACTCGACAGCGACGACGCGGGCCGGCAGCAGTTTGCATCTGAAACCTTTCAGCGTGCCGGACCACTTCGTCAGCGCCTGAATCTGACCTTGCTGATGGACGACCATCTGCTGCATCAGGTGTATCTGCCGCTTCAGGGCCGTGATCTTTTCGCCCTCGCCGGCAGTATCCCGCCCGGTAATCTCGTTATAGCGCGTTCGCAGATGTACGTTGACGTGCGTTCCGGCTGAACTGAGCGGAACCAGCGCCGGACGGACGGCGTGGCGAAAACGACGGGCGTAACCCGGCAGCACAATCATCGCCGCACTCGCCAGGCACAGCCCGGTAAGGATCCATTTCTTCGATAGTCTTAGTGCAAATCTCATTTACTCTCACGCTGGATACAAAGTCCGCACCGGCATCATACCGCAAACCGGACGAAGACTCACGGAAAACAAAGCGTGGCACGGGCGCCTTGCATCCTGGTCATTATACATATTTTGCGTTTCTTCTTTTCAATTGGAAATTGACAATTGGAAATTGGAAATCCAAGTAAGTTTGTTTGCTATCGCTGTCCGGTTTTCACATCATGTTCAGTACTGTGGTTAAATTTTTCAGGCGTATCATCTCGGCGTTTGTATTTCTGACCGCCTCGTCGGAGAGGCTTCGGAAAGCGGATCCGCAGCGGTTTTCACGCTTGTCCGGTGCGGTGATGCTGCTGAGCATCGTATGGGGCCTGATCCTGGTGTGCCTGTGGGAATTGACTTCTCACATAACCTGGCTTGCCCGGCCTGGCCCTGGCCTGCTGGACGAACGGCTGGTCTCGTCGGTTATCTGCGGCGCGGCGATTACATTCGGGGTTTCTTACCGGTCGGCGGCGGCGTTTATCGAAACATTTTCAGGCAACAGGCGCCTGCTTCGCTGGTTTGCCTTGGCGGTACTGGCCGCCACCGTCGCGACGATCCTCTATTACGCCTTTCGCCTGTCGAATCCCGACCGGTCAACGCATTTGTCGCAGCGATGGATATGGCTCTGGCCCAGGGCGTTGTGCCGCGTTCTGCTGGTGACGCCGGTCTGGGGCGCATGGAGCATGGTAGTGCTCGGTCAGTTCCATCGACCCGACGAGCTGACCGACGGGCCGGCAAGGTGCTTCGCCGGAACCGCCGGGCCTCTGTCGGCGGCGATATGCCTTGCCCTGCCGCTGGCCGGTACGCTGATATTCCTGAATTTCCTGCATCCCTGGAAGCATTTCGTGCCGCCTGCCGTCGCAATAGCAACGGCGATAGGAGGTGGGACGCTTATCGTCCGCATGCATGGACGATTATGCCGACAGGCCCTGCTGGCCGGCAACTTCCTGACCCAACTGGGATTCCTTGCGGCGTACCTGATAGTGAAGTGAGTTGAAGCCCGTTACTCTGTACGGTCGTGCTGTTCGGACTGATCTTCAGACGGCCGGCTGTCCTCCGACTCCTCGACGTCGTTGCCGAGTTCCCTGGCGTCTTTGTCGGTCTCTTCGATATCGGTTTTTACGCCCTTGAGTTCTTCTTTGAACGCACGCAGGCCCCTACCGAGCCCCCGTGCCAGTTCGGGCAACTTTTTGCCGCCGAAGAGCAATAAAATAACCAGGGCGATAATGATGATTTCCCAATGCCCGGGCAGGCCAAAGAGTCCGAATATCTCGACCGCCGACCAGTTGATGAATGCAGCCATCATTATCTCCTATGCACATCCTGTATGGCGCGTCAGAAAATATACCGCTTTCCTGCATATCATGATAGCAAATAAGAGCCGGGTCTGGTAGCGGGTCGCGACGGAAAATTGAGGCGTGTGTGCAAAAATACTCATTAAGCCAAGCCATTCGAACCAGTCCCGTGGGGATGACCGGGCTTCTTGTTATATCTCGTCAGCAGTAAATCTGCACACACACCTTCTATTGTTTCGGCGCCTTCAGTTGTTGCCCAACATGCTTATATGCACGCATCAGGCTCCCGATCCCCATGATGCAGCCGCTGCCCTTTACGCCTTTTGCCGCCAGGCGAAGAGAATCCGTTACCGGCCAGTTCAGTCGCATCGAGATTATCGTAACGGCCTGTGTAGGCTGACTGTTTCCCAAGATGCTTTTTTTAGGATCCTCCGGTCCGAAGATCATTCCTCCGTCCGCCTTTTGCCTGCTCCTGAGATGGTTAAGGGCTTTGTAAGTTGCATTTTGTATCTTATGCCGATGCGGATCATCTTCGGGCATAACCGCCAGGAGCGTCGCCAGGCCTCGCAGGATTATTCCGTGATACCAGATTCTCTGATTGTGGTCGTCCGACCACATCCCCGACGGCAGTTGCTTGTATATGACGCTCCAGGCGAAACGCTGTGCCCGATCGAGATAATACTCATTCCCGGTAACCTCGTAATTCACAGCCAGCGCCCAACTGGCGAAGAGATTGTAATTAGCGTTGGTGTTGACAAAGACATGGGGATGACTGCCCCTTTCGTCCGGCACGGTGCAGATATAATCGCAGGCTTTATTGGCCGCTTCCAGGTACCTTTGATCTTTGAAGAGTTTATATCCTTTGATAAAGGCTGCCGCGGGAATGGCGGTTACGTAGAGACTGCTTCCGCCGCCGGTTCTGCCTTTCGGCCCGCGCCACCAGATGAACTGCCCGTCGTCGCGCTGCTCTTTCAGCAGATACTCAAGGCCCTCCCTGGCGCGCTGCTTGTAGGTTTTTTCTCCGGTGGCGTGATATGCGTCGATGTAGCCGAGGACTCTTCGGGCAGTATGACGCACCAGCGGATGATAGACCGGCGGTTTGAACTGGTCGCCGTAGCCCTTGCCCCAACTACCGTCGCCGTTGTAAATCTTCTCGCTTTCCTGGTGAACCCTCTTGAATTCGCTAACAAGTTTCTCGAAAGTCGGATAACCGGCGACCTTGAAGCCCAGCGGCTGGACGCGATAGTCGCGAACCGGCGATTCAAAGTCGCCCGTTCTCAGTACGACATCCAAATTGTTGCCGCAGCCTGCAACTACCGTCAGCAAGGCAACGTAAATCACCGCACTTTTCATTAATCTGGTTGTCTTCACTTTTGTTTATCCTTTGGTTTTTCGGCCACGCTCGACAGCCGTTTATCCATCGGCTTCAGTCGGGGTATTTTCGTCTTTGGCCCTTTTCGCTCCGTCCTGGTTTTCGGGACGACCTCGCCGTCGATGGTTATATTCTCGGCCTTTCCTATGCGATATTTCTCCGCCACCTTTTCGAAGCGGTTTTTGGATATATCAATGTCTTTAGGCATTGTTCCTTCGACGACGATGCCGTTGTGCTTACCGTAAGTTATGATAATCGCAACGGCCTTGTAGCCCTTGAAATTACGGAACAGGTTGCCCTTGATGATCCCTGCCCCGTCGCGGATGCCCAGACCCATGCGGATGTTTTCGATGATGTTGTTTTCGACGACGAATGTTCCGTCCATTCCGGGGTGCGTGTCGATGACCCAGTGGCGGTGATAATCGGTCTTGTCGTCACCGTAGAAGCGGTTGTGGACGAGTTCCCAGTGCGTCTTTCGCACGTCCGGTTTGTGGATATATTTTCCGAGGCGTTTCGGGCTGGACCAGTCCAGCGCGCCGTTGGAGGCGATGCAGTGCCGGCAGGGTCCGAAGTCGTTGTCGCACATCAGCACCCGCGCGCCGGAATAAAGACTGACG